>CAYVDR010000017.1:0-13648 GCA_964450625.1 uncultured Senegalimassilia sp. | reverse complement strand
CTTCTGGCAAGCCTTCAGTTTCAACTGTTAGCGTTTGACCATTTGCAACAGTGCCAGTAATTTTCACAGTGCCTGTGAGTATTGTGTTTTTAACTGTAGCAGATGGGTCTGATTTAACAGAGCCAACGTGTTTGTAAGTTTCAGCTTCATCTTTAATTTCAACTGAAATTTCTTGGCCTAAGTCGGCTTCCGTTAGTGTGTAAGTGCTTGATGTTGCACCTTCAACAACTTCAGTGCCACGGTACCACGTGTAGGACTTAGTAAAGTCTTCCTGCATGCCTTCTGTTTTAGCAGTTAACGTTTCGCCAACTGCAGCAATGCCATCAACAAACACTGAACCCGAAACATCTGAAACCCATTTTGCTTCTAGCGTTATTGGGGCTGTAATTGGTTGCTCGAAGTTGAACTTGGCATCTTCAGTGCCTTCCGCATTTGTAAACCAGCCATAGAATGTGTAGCCTTCAACACTGGCCATTGTTGGCTCTTCTGCGCATGCGCCATGAAGCACACTTTGTTTCTGTGGTGCAACGCCTTGCCCATTAGCGCTGAAAACAACATCGTAAGCTGTAAGTGGGTAATAAATTTCAATTATTGTAGTGTTGTCTGATGCGATTACATTTTGGCTAAACGTAATTTGACCAGGGGCAACATAACCCTCAGCTGTGAAATCGCGCACGGAAGCTGCTGTTGACGAGCCAATTGTGCCCTGCAAAGTTTCAATTACGTTGGCAACATCTGGGTAAGAGCCATCGCTGTTTTGCTTGAAGTGGTGTACTTTATATGTTGCTTCATTGCCGTAATTCCACTTTGCGTAAAGCGTGACATTGTCTGTAATTTTAGTATCGAAGGTGAATTGGTCGGTGCAAGCCTCATTCGTGTACCAACCAACAAATGTATAGCCGTTTAACGTTGGGTCTGCTGGCCTTGTTGCATAAGAATTGCAATTGACTGTTTGCGTTGGAATGCTGTCAGCACCACGAGTGTTAAACTCAACGCTGTACTGTTGCGTTACAACATTAACCATAGCAGTAATTGTGCCTTTGTAATTGGCAGGTTCAGTGTCTGCAACTTCCACCATGTACGCCATGCCAGAATCGGCTTTTGTAAGCGTAATGTCCCTTGTTGTAGCGCCCTCGACTAATGTTTTCACGCCCGTTGAAGGGTCAATTTTGTACCATGTGTAAGTTGGGTAAGCCATTGCCTGCAAGCCGCTTGCCTTAGCTGTTATAACCTGACCAGGCGCTGGTGTGCCATCAATTGTTACTGTGCCTGCCAGCGTGTTTTCTGTGCTGCTTGCAAGCGCGTATTCAGCATAAACTGTGCCAGGGTGTGGGTTGTCAGATTTATCGGAAACGCCCACAGCAAACTTTTTGCCAGCGTCTTGGGCACTTGGTGTGTAAGTGCGCTTTGTTGCGCCGTCAATGGCATTCTTAACACCGGTTTCGCTATCGACTGTGTACCACTGGTAGCTTTCAGAAACATCTTCCTGCTCACCAGAAATGTTGGCTGTTAGCTTGCCAGATTTGTCCTGCGTAATTGAAGCTGCACCTGAAATTGGCAAGTTGCTTTGCACAACCGTGCTAGCAGTTAACGTGCCAGTATACTTTGAACGAGACGTGTCGGTTACTTCAACAGTAACTGTTTTGCCCAAGTCGTTTGCACTTAAAGTGTAAGAGCTGCTTGTGGTCCAGGACACTTCGGTTTTTGCGCCAGTTAGCGTGTCAACAACGTACCATTTGTAGGAAAGAGATGCATCTTCCTGGGCGTTTGTAACAACTGTTGAAATTGTTTGACCAACACAAGGAGTACCCTCAATTACAACTGTTCCAGTAAGTGGGCTGCCAGTTTGTGAGGTGCCATCGGATTTTGGAACAATAATTGAACCTTCAATATAGCCTGAGCGAGGCTGTTCGTCTGCACTAGTCGCACGAACAACAAGCTTGCTTGCTTCCTGCTGAGTTGTTGTTAAATACGTTGATTCAGTTGCGCCATCAATTGGCGTTAAAGCACCTTCGGAATTGGCTAGATACCACTGGTAATTCAAAACTGCACCAGCTTGTGTGCCCTGAGCCTTTGCAGTAGCAACGCGTGAAGTTGAGTTGTAGGAAACATTCAAAACACCGCTTAGGTTTTCGCTCCACTTAGCATAAAGCGTAACATCGCCTGTAACTTCAGACGTAAAGTCGTAGGCTTCAGTTAAAGCAGCGTCAGTGTACCAGCCGTCTAATGTGTAGCCATTGCGAGGAACAGAAGTTGGTTCTGTTGCTGTTTTACCTTTAATTACAGTTTGTGCCGGAATATCACTGCCACCATTGGAGTTAAAGCGCACGCTGTACGTTTCTGAGCCATCAGCTGATTGCCACTTTGCATAAAGAGCAACGCTTTCCTTAACCTTGTAAGTGCTTAAATTGATTTCGCCGCCAACCTGATTTGGACTTGTTGACCAATTTGCAAAAGTGTAACCCTCGCGTGTTGTTGTGGTTTTTGTTGTGTCTACTTTTCCGCCATCCCAAATTGTTTGAGAATCAACACTGCTGCCAGCATTTGCGTTAAATGTAACCTTTGCCCACTTCCACAAGGCGTCCTCAGTTGATTCAACAATGCTTTCAGGCATTACATATGTGCCGCCTAAAATGTATGCGCTCTTAACTTGCTTAGCAATTCTTGAAACGTCCAAAAATTCATTTAGAGTAACTGTGCTTGTTTCCCCACAACCAGAATTTACATTCGCAAGCAAAACAACACCATTGTTTTTGCCAGCAAGTGCAGCACCTGCCAGGGCGTCAGTACCTTTTGGGCCTTCTGCACCATTAGCAACAATAACAGTGCCACAAGACAGTTTGCCTTCATCGACTAATGTGCTTGCGATTTCCTTAGACGTGTCAAAGCCATTTTCGCCGTACATACGCTTAACACGGCTTGAAGAACCTTCGCTGTCAAAAATGCCTTCAACAGTTTGCGTTGGAACCGCACCAGGGCCACCAGGAACATAAATTGTGTTGTTGCTGCCCACGATGCCCCAGATGGTGCTTTGAGCGGCGTCAGTTAAATTTCTGCCATTATTTGCGTCTGTTTCAAGAAAGATTGGGATTTTATTTGCATAAGCAAAGCTTGAAATGGAAAGGGCATCCTGAAAATTTGTGCCCATTGCAACAATTGCCTCGCTGTTTGGATTGCCGCCATGGGTTTTAATGTAATTTGCGCACTCAACAGAAGTTTCCCAATATTCATTGCCATAAATGCGCTTGGCGTTTGTAACACCAATTTTGCTTAGCTGGCTTTCCAAATCGCCTGGAATTGCGCCTTTACCACCAATGATATAAGCATTTGTTGCGCCAAGGTTTGTTATTGTTTCAAGAGTGTTTTCGGAGAGTTCCTCGCGCCCTGTTAACAAAATTGGAGCATTTAAAGTGCCTGCAAGACCAGTGGCTGACATGGCGTCTGCAAAATCGTCATCACGGGCGATAACAACCCAGCTGCTGCTTGAATAAGCCTGAGCGGCAATTTCTGCAGCAGTATCGGAGGCCTGATCGCCTGAAGCACGAATTACTGTTGCCTGCTGGTCGGCTTTTGTATATGTCTCAACAGAAGCGCTGGCAGACTTTGGTGCAAAGCCTACAAAAAGCCCCACCGCCAGACACGCAATAACAAGCAGCATTTTCGCAAAAGCAGTGCTTTTGCGCCAGCCTGCAAGGTTGCATGAGTTAAAATTTTGAATCATCATGACTCCCCTCATTTCAATTTAACACTTATTTTCATATTACCATACAACATAAACTTAAAACGAATTACCACATACAGCAATAAATTACTGCCGCGCGCTAAGAAAGTTACTCGTTGCCTAGCTGTTCCATCATTAAACTAACACGGTTTTGAACTTCTTTGTAATAGTTCTGCTCTTCTTGGGAAAGAGTGCTTTCGTCTATTGATGTAAATTTCTCAGAAATAGGCTTAACTTTTGCAGCCCAACTCTCGGCCTGTGAAACTAACTGCGAATCGCTTGGATTTGCATTGTACTGCTTCAAAAAATCATAGTAATCAAACATGGTTTGTTCATATTCGGTTAAAGTTTGCCATAAAGAATCTGAGACTGTACTTGGCTTTGTGCCGCTTGTAACTTTGCTGTAACCATTTGATTTGCCTGTTGCAACTGCACTGCCAGACTGCTGAGAGCCAGACGATGAATCGGATGATGAACTGCTAGCTTCCGAAGAAGTTGAAGACGAGCTGTTGCCCGAATCGTTTGAATTGCCTTGACCTTGTGAGCCTTGCGAAGACGCATCGCTAGAGTTTGATGCGCTTGAGGTATTGTTTTCTTGGGAAGCCGACCCACCACTATTCGCTGAGGAGCTGCAAGAGCAACCAGCAACAGCAAACAGCGCAATTAAAGCTGCAAAAGCCAATGCAGCAAGTTTGTAAAGCGAAAGGGCTAAAACGGAAGGCTGCGCGCTGTTACTTTCATTTTGTGAAACCATAAAACCCCTTCCGCTTAGTAGCCATTTTGCGATGTGCTGTTTGTAGATGTGTTGCCGCCAGAGTTTGAAGATTGTCCATTCTGGCTGGAGTTATTACTGTTGTTGTTTCCACCAGAACTGCTGTTGTTATTGCTTGAACTGCCCGAGTTTTGGTTGTTGTTATTGTTGTTGCTTGACTGCGTTTGTGTAAACGTAACAGTAATTGATGTGTCGGTTGTAACGTTGTTGATTGTAAACGAACCGCCAGAAGAATTAACGCTGTAGCTTGCGCCGTAGTTGTCGCTTACGCTGGCAACTTGGTAACCTGAATTAGGCGTTACTGTAAACGTTGCGCTTGAGCCATCGTTAACAGATGTGCTAGAAGGCGTAACAGAACCGCCAGAACCAGCGCTAGCTGTTACCGTGTGGGTTGTTTTGCCTTTGCTAATTACCAGGTTAATGGTAGCGCCAGCCTTTTGCTTTGTGCCTGCCGATGGCGTTTGGCTTATAACACAGCCTTGCTCAACACTGGTGCTTGCTTGGTATTCCGTTGTAACTGCAAAGCCTGCGTTTTTCAGCGTTGCAAGCGCGCTGCCCTCGCTTACACCACGTACATCTGGCACAGACACGCCCTCCGAGCCAAGCGAGAGATAGTAAGTGACAGTTGTGTCCTTAGCCACCATGGAGCCTGCCGCAACGTCTTGGCGCGTGACGTGGTCTTTTTCAACGCTTTCGGAATATTCGCTTTGCCCCGCTTGGTACTTCAAACCTGCCGCCTTGAGCAAATTCTTAGCTTCATCGGCTGTTTTGCCTGTTAAATCGGGCACTTCAACTTGTGTTGCCCCTTGTGACACAGTTATTTTAACGGTTGTGCCCTTGGCTTTTTTGCTGCCCGATGTTGGGTCTTGGCTTATTACTTTACCCTTTTCAACTGAATCGGAATAAGACTGTTCAACGCTTACTTTAAAGCCTGAAGCCTGCAGCAAATTTGCAGCGCTGTCCTGCGTTTGCCCAACAACATTTGGAACTTCAATTTGCTCAGAGCTGCCCCCGAACAAGCCCGTTGCAAAACCTATAACAACAAACAGTGCAATAGCTGCAATGATGCCTAAAATTATTGCAGCTTTTTTGCGATTGTTTTTAGGCTGCTTATTTTTAGAATCGAAAGACTTGCCCTGGGTTTGCGCGCTATTGCCATTAACTGGGTTCATTACCTCGGTGCTGTCGCCCCCAACAGGGATTGGAGCCACAAAAGGCACAGCACCCATAACTTGTGTTTGCGCATTTGTAAAGCCGCTGTCAAGTGAGACGGGCCTGCCAGCCAAATAATCGTTTAGGATTGTGCGCATGTCTTTTGCTGTTGCAAAGCGAGCGTTTGGGTCCTTTGCCATGGCCTTTAGAATGATGGCTTCAAGAGTTGGGTCAACTTCTGGGTTTATTTCGCGCGGTGCAACTGGGGTTTCTTGAACTTGCTTTGTGGCAACGCTTATGGCATCAGGACCATCGAACGGCAGCTTACCAGTGCAAGCTTCGTACATTACAACGCCAAGCGAGTAAATGTCGCTTGTTTGTGTTAAGTCCTTGCCTTGCGCCTGTTCTGGGGAAATGTAATGCGCGGTGCCCAGCACGCTGGAAGTTTTGCCGTTAACTGAATTTTTAGCGCGCGCAATGCCAAAGTCCATTACTTTGACGTTGCCATCGGGCTGCACCATTATGTTTTGAGGTTTAATGTCGCGGTGCACAATGTCAAGTGCGTGTGCAACAGAAAGCGCCTGGCACACCTGGCTTGCAATTTCTGCAACTTTGCGCTGGTTAATTGCACCGCGCTGTTTAATGGCTGTTTTTAAGTCGGAACCGCGGATGTATTCCATAACAATGTAGTACTTGCCAGAATCCTGACCCCAATCATAAACATTAACGATATAAGGACTTTGCAAATTGGCAGCACTTGCAGCTTCTTGGCGGAAACGCTTCGTAAAGCCTTCGTCTGCTGCATATTGCGGCAGCATAACTTTAACGGCAACAACGCGACCAAGCACATTATCTTGCGCACGGTAAACCTCTGCCATACCACCAATGCCTATGCGCTCAGTTATTTCGTAGCGATTGTTAAAAACTTTCCCGATTAGTTCTTCGCTCACGTCAAAAACTCCTTTATTGCCATTAAAATGCGCTAATTTGTTAAGGAACAATAATAGCGAATTTTACTTTAACTTTCTATAAAACGCCTTGAACTTTCAAAGATGTTTCCAAAATGTCATGCGCGCGCTGAGTACCAACGCCTTCGCTGCCGTCCTCAATGACAACAGCCACCACTAACTTTGCATCATCGGCTGGTGCCATGCCCACAAACCAGCTATCGTTGCCTTGCGCTTTTTCAGCTGTGCCAGTTTTGCCCGCAACTTGCAAGCCATCAATTTGCGCTGCTGTGCCTGTGCCGTTGTTCACAACGCCCTTTAGCACTTCGCGCACACGCTTTGCAGTGTCAGCTGAAATGGCGTTTTTCAACGCGGACGGCGTGGCGGTAAACGAGCGCTGACCATTGGAATTGTACACGCCGTCAACCAGGTAAGGCGTCATAAGCGTGCCATCGTTTGCAATGGCACTGCCAACCATTGCCATTTGAAGCACAGTTGCTTGCGGTCCAGCCTCGCTTTCGTGGTTCATTGGGTTAACAGGCTCACCAGCGGCTGCCCATGCAGTTTCCCATTCCGTCATTTCATCGGGCTTTGCCATAAGCGATGTGTACATGATTACTGGGAAGTCGAAGCTTGCGTTAAAGCCAAAACGCTCGGCTGCACTTACAACGCGTGTGGCACCCATTTGCACGCCAAGCTGGCCATAAACCGTGTTTGCAGAAAACCATGTTGCCTGCTCAAGCGTTTGTGTGCCGTATGAGGCGTTGTTGAAGTTTGAAACTGTTGCGTTGCCTATGTCCATGGTGCCAGGCGAGGAATACGTTGTTTGCTCGTTTGCAACATCGTCCTCCAAAGCACCTGCCAATGTGACCATTTTAAAGGTGGAACCAGGGGCATAAAGCGCGGCTGTCGCGCGGTTAATTAACGCAGAATCGCTTGAAGTTGAACTTGAGCTGCCAGTGATAACCTCTTCGTAATTTGCAGCATCGTATGTGGGTGATGAAGCCATGCCAAGCACAGCACCCGTTTTAGGATCCATTACAACGGCTGCACCCTTGCTGTCTGCAATTGCATCTTGGCAAGCTTGCTGAATTTTTGAATTTATGGTAAGGGAAACATCGTTGCCTTTTGTGCCTGTTCCAGTTAAATAATTTAGCACATCTGTCCACGATGCAAAATTCTGCTGCCCCTTCAATGTGTCGTTATAGGCGCTTTCAATGCCAGATGTGCCATACTTTGTGGAACTGTAACCCACAATGTGCGCAGCCAGGTTGCCAGCTGGGTAAACGCGTTCGTAATTGCCAGTGTCATCGATTGCGCTGCGTGCAAGCACAATGCCATCGTACGTTGAAATTGTGCCTCGTTCGCTTTTCGACTCGCGAGCAAGCGTGTGGTTGTTGCCTGGCATGTTTTGGTAAGCATCGGCATCGACAACCATAAGCCACGTTAAATTCGCAACTAAAAGCGCAAACAAAACGCTGCACAACAGCATGCTGTGTGTCAACCGTTTGCCAAGGCTAACGCGCCCAAGCACGCTGTTTGCATGCATGGAAGTTGTAGTAGACTTCATTTCCGTTTCAACGCCAGTCGCTTCATCGCCTGCGCGCAGCAAAAAGCCAACTATAATGAAGCTTCCCAAAAGCGATGAACCGCCTTGACTAACAAATGGCAGTGTTAAACCTGTAAGTGGGATTAAGCGCGTGACACCTCCAACTATAATGAATGCCTGCAGCAAAATCATGGCTGTTAGACCCACCGCAACAAAACATGCAACGTCGCTTTTTGCACGTGCTGCCGTTAAAAACCCACGTATTGAAAAGCACAGGTACAACAGTAAAACGCCAGCAGCACCCATAAGCCCAATTTCTTCAGCAATGTCAGCAAAAATGAAATCCGATTCCACAACAGGAATTTGCGTGAAACTTTCTGTACCACCTGCAAGCCCATTGCCAAGCCCGCTTCCAAAAAGCCCGCCATCGGCAATTGAATAGATTGCCTGGCACAACTGATAGCCCGTGTTTTGCGCATCGGCAAATGGGTTAAGCCACGTTTCAACGCGCACTTGCACATGCGAAAACAGAGAGTAAGCAACAACTCCCCCAACAGCCATAAGCCCAAGCCCAATTAGCAAGTAAAGCTTTTTGCCAGTGGCCACGTAGAGCATTATTAGGAACACAAAGAAAAACACCATTGCGCTGCCAAGGTCTTTCTCAAACACAACAATGACCATGGCAATGCCCCACATAAACAAAAGGGGCAAAAGCATGCGAATGTCGGGCAAGCGAATTGAACCTACGCGCACAGTGTAAATTGAAAGCATCTCACGGTTTTCAGCCAAGTAGCTTGCCATAAACAGCACAATAACAACTTTAGCAATTTCACCTGGTTGAAATGAGAAACTGCCTATGGAAAGCCAAATGCGGCTGCCGTAAATTTCTTGACCAAGCCCAGGTATCATGGGGGAAAGCAGCAAAATAATGCCAACAAGCATTAGCGTGTATTTGTAATTTGCAGCCTTCTCAAGTTTGTTGAAAAACAAAAGCGTTGCAATCATGCACGCAACGCCTAAGAACAGCCAAACAACTTGACTTTGCGCCATGTTTTGCGCGCTGGAATAAGGGGCAATGCGTGTAATAAATGCAATACCAATGCCAGAAAGCGCAAACGAAATTGGCAAAAGCGCAGGGTCGGCACTAGGCGCAAGTTTCCTGCATGAAAAATGCGCAACCAAAAAAGCTGCGAACAAGCCAATTGGCACGCTAAGCGATTCTAGGTTTAGCGCTTGGTTTTGCTTCATGGCAATCATAACAAACATTAGCAGCACAACTGGTGCTGCTACCAAAAGCAAAACTAGTTCAATGTTGCGCCTTGACATTTTTAGCGCGCCTTAAGCTTGATTGCCTTCAGCTGAAGAATTTTCACCAGCTTGCGAAGAGTTACTTTGCGAAGCATCCCCCTGTGAACCGCTGCTTTGGGAACTGCTATTGCTACTAGATTGCTCGGCATTGCTTGAACTTTGCTTTTGCCCTTCAACTTCGCTTCTGTAGCTTTCTACAACATCATATGCTGCATCAACGTTGTCAAATGAAATGCCCTCTTCTAAGTGCGATTGCGTGTTAGGCTGAAGTTTGGAGGCTTCAATGCTTGTTGTTTCAACATGCTGCGAAAGGCTATAGCCAAAAATTTCCCAAGGTTTGCCCTTGTAAACTGCCACTTTGCCGTTATCGACGCTAAGGTATGCCGTTGTGTTTAGCCACTTTGTAACGCCATAAGCCACACCGCCTAAAATTAGCGCAAGCAACAAAAACACGAGTACAACAGCCCGTTTTGTTTTGCGCGCCATTTTGCGGTTTTTCTTTTCAATTGTGCCAGCGATGTTTACAACAATAACTGTTACATTATCAGCCCCACCTGCACTAATGGCTTCATTAACAAGTTTGGATGCACAGCGCTGAGGGTCGTTGTTTTGCTGCATAACGCGTTCGATGTCTGCATCTTTTACCATGGACGTTAAGCCATCGGAGCAAACTAGCAGCTTGTCACCGCCTGTAACATCAATATCGAAGATGTCGGGCTGCGTTGAAATATCGGTGCCAAGCGCACGCGTAATAACGCTGCGTTGCGGGTGAACACGCGCCTCTTCTTCCGTTAACTTGCCGGCTTCTATCATGTCTGCCATAAGGCTGTGGTCGCGCGTTAGCTGAGAAAGCTTGCCGTTGTGCATAAGGTAGGCACGCGAATCGCCAACCTGCCCAATAACAAGCTTTTCACCCTCCAGCACACAAGCAGTAAGCGTGCAGCCCATGCCTTCGCGACCGCGCCCACACCTTGCAGCTTCAATAATTTCTGCATTCGCACGAACAATAGCATTTGCAAGTTCCTGGCCATTGGGGTGTTCAAGCGCAGCACTAGACAGCACATCTACAGCAATTTCGGAGGCAACTTCACCTGCAGCATGCCCGCCCATGCCATCGGCAACTGCAAACAATGGCGGACTTACAACAAGGCTGTCCTCGTTGTGGTCGCGCACGCAACCAACATCGGTGCGGCTGCCAAATGCAGTAATGGCACCCTTTCTTGTATGCTTTGTTGAGCGGTATGAACTTTTTTTCTTGCCCATTATTTATGCCTTACACGAATTGCAACATCGCCAACGTTTACAACATCGCCGCTACGAAGCGCCTTAGGTTCGGTAATTGTGGTGCCATTAACAGCTGTGCCATTTGTTGAGTTTAAGTCTTCAATGAACAGGTTTTTGCCCATAAGCGAAAAACGCGCATGCCTGCCAGAGACATAACCAGCGCCAATAACGATGTCAGCCCCTGGGCTTCTGCCAACAATAACAGGCCCGCGCACAACAATTGACACACCGCGCAACTCCTTTGGTCCACGCTCCACTGCCAAGTTCCACGTGCGCTCGCGCTTGCGCTGCCCACGCACAGCGCCAATGCCCGTTTTCATTATTGCAAACAAAAACAGGTACAAAAGCGCAACAAAAACTAGGCGCAACAGAAGTAAAATGTGGTCAATCACTTAAAGCCCTTAGAAATTCATGCAAGAAAACTATGCTGGTTTAAATTCAAAGTTTGCCGAACCAAACGCCACAATATCGCCAGGGTTAAGCGGCTGGCTTGCAACAGCTTGCCCATTTACGAACGTGCCATTAGTTGAACCTAAATCGGTTACAACCCAAACGCCTTCGCTTGTAAGCGTAAGTTCAGCATGCTTGCGAGACACGTTAATGTCAGCTACAGGAATTGTATTGCGCGATTCGCGACCAACCGTAACATGCGTGCCGTTTAAGTTGAACTTTTGGTGCGTGTTGGCGTCAAACAGGCAATACAAGCGCTGCGAGGCATCGGCAGCAGGTTGGCTAGGCTGCCCCACCGCGCCCTGGTTGAGCACCATTGTGTGCGCTTGCGCCATTGGTGGTGCGCTTTGCGCTTGAGGCTGCCCCGGGGCAACTTGCTGCTCAGGTGCAAATTCAGCTTGTTGGGCTTGGGGTTGCGCGTCGTATTCTTGGTCGTAAATTTCAGGAGGTGTTGCAACATTTGGCACAGCTGCTGCTTCGGGCACACTTGCAGCCTGCGCATATGCTGGCTCTTCGACGTTAGCACCTTGTGCAGCAGGCGCCATTGGCGGCGCAGGTTGAAATTCTGGCGCAGGTGCCTGCATTGGCACTTGAGCAGCTGGAGCTTGTTGCTGTGCATATGGCGCAAACTGCTCTGGTGCGGCTTGTGGCTGCTGCATGCCCTGCGCAGGCGCTGGCGCAACAGCTGCTTGCGCTTGCCCAAATTGGTTGGCTGGGTAGGCAGCTTGCGCACCGTATTGACCCTGCTCAAGCCCATAGCGCTGCATCTCTTCACTGCGAAGTTGCGAGATAATGGGTGCTGCCACGCTTTCTGCAATGACCTCGAACTTGCCATGGCGCAAGTTTTCGTCAACTATAAAGCGCACAAGGGGCTGCCCGTCCATGGAAAGGCCTTGCTCGCTTGCTTTTGCCGCAAGGTATGTTTCTGTTTCCCCTGCAAGCGTTGGGTAATAGCCAAACAAATGACGGTCGTCATCGGGGTTAACTAGCACGGTGTAAAGCGTTGGGGCATACTGCTTGCCTGCACCAACCATTTTTTCGCGCCTCATTTGCTTTTCAGCTTTTTTCGCAATTTGAACAGGGGAAATTGGTGCATTATACATGCTGTTTGCCATGCCCTCGAACGTGTCTTCCATTTTGCCTTCGAACCTAGAGAAAATGCCCATATGCGCCCCTTGCTGAAGTGTTGACTCAAACTAAACTTATAAAATAATTGATTGTTTTGAATTTTAAATAATGCCACATGTGCATTTGCTTCACGCAGATATTAACGCAATAACCACTTTAGAGGCGCACAGCAAAGCCTTATCAAATGCTAAATTCATTCATACAATTTAGTACACATTAAGTTGCGTAGCACCAAAATAATCGAGAAACAACCCAATGAATTATGCCAAAAAAATGTATGCCACTAGCAATTTTGCTTTATTTTGAACTTGTGCTATAATGCGAAAAATTTAAAAGGAAGTCCCTAAAAATGAAAGTTGTCCAAAGGAGTTGTAGGCATGGGTAAACAAAGTGTAAAACAGCCACAAAAACAAGTTTCAAGGCGCGGCGTAATTGCAGCATTAGCCGCAGCAGCAGTTGGCAGCGTTGCCGCACCTCAAGTTGCAAAAGCTGATGACGTTGCAGTAACAAAAAAGCAAGCAGCATACTTCTCCTTTGAAGTTGCAAGGTACAAACACGACACAAGCAGGTACGAACGCGTAACCAACAAAGTTACAACAATCTCTGAAGATGTCACTGAAAGCCAATATCCAAGTGCAAAATCCATCTACAATTTCCTTGAGAAATATGTTGGCTACACCCAAACCGTTGCGGACAAAGGCAAAACATTGTTTACAGGCAGTGGCTTAGACGAAGATGCAGGCGGGGATGGTCATAAAAAAGGCGAAGTGTACTTAAGGGATTACGTTGTTGACCCATACGACAAAAATGACGAATACAGTGGCATAAAAAGTGACAGTAATAACCCTGTTTCTGGTAAGGCAGTTTACGAGGAAATACATCAAGTCCAATCCATGTTTGAACTTGATGACATTCCAACAAGCCATGAAGATGACAAAGGTGCAAAATATGTTTGCAAATCTGGTGGCATGTACACTGTCTACCAAGTCACAACAGATGCCCCAACCGACATGGGCGACTATATAATGGGTCGCACTTATTCCTACACTGGCACAGACATCGAAAAAGATGCAACCAGCCCAAAGAAGGCTTTAAACTGGGGCGTTAAAAGGGTTGACGATGTTTATGTGGCCATTAATAAAGACGAAGCGGGCGCTTTCTTCGCTGCAAACTCTAACTACATTTTTAAACGCCCAACTTGCATTTGGCACAGCTAAACGTCCTCTTTATTCCCAAGCAACTAATTAGTGTTTTTAAAATGAACGTTGCAAAGGTTTGACGCCTTTTGCAGCGTTCTTTTTTGTTTTCTGTTAACATTGCGAACCGTTGCGCTTAAA
>CAYVDR010000016.1:0-13757 GCA_964450625.1 uncultured Senegalimassilia sp. | reverse complement strand
TGCGGGCAATATATTCCAAGCTTGATGTACACTCGCGCCAAGAACTGCTGGATTTCTTAGGGAAGGAGTAGGCAAATGCCTTTACAAGCTAATTCAATGTTTTCAAAAGCAAACAAATAAAAAGGCAAGCAAGTGCGTGCCCTTTACACAACCTCATAAATTTTTGGCACAATAACATCAAGGGCTGCGTCAAGCATCATTTCATCGTGCTCGCCTGGCACAACAACAACCTCAAGCTTGTTGGGGTCACAATATTTTTCGTAATTGCCAGCCTTTAGCTTCATCATTTCACTCCAGTATTTCAAAACATCACCAGTTGCGCTAGCAGGCGTACGCGAGGGCTTGAAATAAGTTAGTGAACCTAAAAAACTTTTAGGCACATGAGCGTTAGTGTCACTTACAACACGCTCAGCGTTTTTAATTACAGCTTCAAGCATCCCGTTTTCGCGAAGCTCTTTAAAAAGCGGGCAGGTTTCAAAGTAGCGGCGGTTAGTGCCCGCTTGCATTGGTGCTGCTAGCTTTTTGGATTTAGCATCAGCCAAACAATGCGAATCAAGCATTATTAAATGCTGAACAACCTCCCCTGCCGCTTGAAGCTGGCACGCCATTTCATGCGCCACAACCCCGCCATAGCACCAACCGCCCAAAACATAAGGACCACATGCCTGGTGTTGCTTCATTATTTCAATGTACTTTGCTGCAATGGCTGGTATACCATGCTGAATGTCGTCTGTGTGGTACAAATTGTAAGGTTCAAAAACCGTAAGGGAATAGTCATTTTTAATTCTTTGCGCAAGCGGAAAATAAGCCGCAGCACCTGTGTTTCCCGTGTGGACAAAAAACATTTTCTTAGCAGGCTCATGCGAATAAACGCAAACATCGCCTTTGTTTTCTTTAAGTTGAAAGTCTGTGTGATTGCAAGAGGCGCTAGGCTCACTTTCTTTGTCCGCCTCAACTGCGTTGCTCAAAAGTTGCGCCCAAGACGAAATTTCAACGTCGGCAGGGTAAAACTCAAGCAAAAGGTTCATCATTTGAGCAAACATTTGACGCAGCAACTTTATGTCGTAAGCAATTTTGTTTACTACAACAAACAGCCACGAACCACCGTTTTTACGGTTAACAACAACAACGCGAAACATAGGCGAGCGCTCTAAATCGAATATGCTTGAATTTGTTTCAGCATCTAAAATGGCTTTAACCGATGCAAAATCAGATTCGCATCTATCTATTACCTTTAAGGGAATTTCCTTGTTAGTTATAACGCTTTGAAAAACCGAAACACCTGTGCAAACAACAGACGCTCGCATTCGGGGGTGAAGTTTTGACATTTCATCAAGCACTGTACGAAGGTTATTTTGAGACAGCTGACTTTGCGTTGCAAACAGAAAGCTTCGCTCTAGCGCATTAAAATCGGGGTGAGCAAAATGGTAGCAAATTAAGTCGTCTTGCTGCGGGCTAAGCGGCAAAACGCTCTCTATTGTTTCACCGCGGCTTGCAAAGCGCGCCTTAACAGCTTCAAATTCGCTTACAGACCACAAGCGCTCATACTTAACTTTAGCAGCTGCTGCAACTTCGCGAAGTGAGTCGCTTGATAAAATTTTTGTGCCGCTTACCGAGATGCCTTGCTCGCCTAAAGCCGATGCAAGTTCCATTGCAGAAAGCGAACTGCCGCCAAGGGAAACAAAGCTGTCGGTTGGGTCTATTGCGCCTTCAAGCCCAAGCACAAGCCCTGCGCATTCAACAACGCGAAGCTCAACTTCACTTGCTGTAGCACCCAAAAGGTGCACTGGCAACTTTGGCTGGGGCAGCGCATCTCGCACAACTTTGCCGTTGATGTTGCGTTTCATTTCAGGCACGTTCACCCACAAATCAGGCACCATGTAATCGGGCAAAAACTGCTTTATGGCGTGCGCAATTTTTTTAGTATCAAGCGCGCGTTTATGCTCGTAGTAGCAACACAAATGGTCGGCACCGTTTACAGTTCGAAGAACAACAACAACTTCCGATGGCTCATAATTTAGGCTTTGCATTGCATTTGAAACTTGCGTTTCAACCTCACCGGTTTCAATGCGAAACCCGCGAAGTTTTACCATGTTGTCCATTCTGCCCAAAATGTAAAAGCAGCCATTGGCACCCTTGCGCATTCTGTCGCCAGTTCGAAAATACGTACTGCCTTCAATTTCCACCCACTTTTCAGCCGTTAGCTTAGGTAAGTTTAAGTAGCCAGCCGAAAGCCAAGCGTCGTGTACAAGCAGCTCACCTACTTCCCCGCCGGGCACGGGCTTTAAGTTCTCATCAACAAGACACGCTTTAACGCCAGGCGTTAAATGACCAATTGGAACAGGGGTTTCATTGCCTAAAACGCGAATTGAAAACATGGTTGCAAGCTCTGTGCTGCCATAGAAGTTTAAAAGCTTAGCGCCCTTTGACAACGGCTTGAAATTGCGAAGTTTCTCGCCACCTGCAAAAATGGCAGTGCCAGTCATGTCGAAATCTTCAATCATAGTGCATGCCAGGCTAGATGGCATAAACACATGCGTTATGCCGTTTTCTTTAAGGTATGAATAAAGGATGTCTGTGCCAAACTTAACTTCAGCGGGCGCTATGTGAAGCGTGCCACCAGCAAGCAGCACGCCAAACATAAACGCGTTCGATGCTACAAACGTAAAGCCCGACATAATTGCCATGTGCGCAGTGCTGTCAAACGCTAGGCCTTCGTGGTTTTCGGTCCAATCGTTTATGTGACACAAAAGTGCATGCGCATGAATTACACCCTTAGGGTTGCCAGTAGTGCCAGACGTGTACAAAATCATTGCAGCATCTTTATGTGTGCGTGGCACGAAATTGAAGTTATCCAGCGAATTTACCTTATCAACGAATATAACTTCACGGCCTTCAAAGTTAGGTTTACGGCTTGCGCAAAGCTTGCTGTCAGCCAAAACAATGTGTGCATTAGCATCGTTTAGCATGTAGGTAAGGCGCTCGTTTGGGTATTGCTCATCGAATGGCAAATACACACCACCCGCTTTAAGAATTGCAAGGGCTGCAACCATAACCTCTTTTTGACGCGAAACAAAAACCGCAACAGGCTGCCCAGGCTTTAAGCCGCGCTGAACAAGCAAGCTTGCAAGGGCATTGCTGGCACCATTGACCTGCGCATATGTTAAGCTGCCGCGCGCATCACTTAGTGCTGTTTTGGCAGGGTTTGCCTGTGCAAGGCTGCTAAATTGTTCGTGAAATAATTTCATGTGGCTAACTTTCTTTGACGCCAAGTTTAAATTTCAAAGCCGCCTAAAGCGCTTAAGAAACGCTTGCAGTAATCAATACCGCAAACAGGCCATCTAAACCCTGCTCTTGCAAGCACTTGAGAGGTGTAGGTAACGCTTAAGCTGTCAAGCGGAAGAGATGTGGCTCCACTTCCTTCAGCGTTTGATGCGTAAGCCAAAAATGGGCTCATAAAATCGCTTTTTTCGGGGTTGTTCAACGCTTCATTTAATGCAGTTGCAAACTCTTCGTTTTCAACATAGTTCACGTTGTACCCATAAGCCTTAAGCCCTTCAACAACATCGCCCATAAGCGGCCTGTGGTTGTTGCTTACCATAAAGCACACGCATTCCTTTGGCGTTGCGCTAAGTTCAACAACTGCTTTTGCAACGTAGTCGATTGGCGAAAATTCAGTTGATGTGAACGCCACGTCATATGAAATTTTCTCAAGAACGCAAAAGCCTTTTAGCGTGTTCATGTAATTGTTGCTGCTAGCGTTTTTCTGGAATTTGCCATCGCTAAAGCGTGGGGCTAAATTGCCAGCACGCAAAACTTTAGCGTTTAAGTTGTGCTCCAAAATGTTTTCGTAAATTAAGCGCTCTGCCAAAAACTTAGAGCGCACGTATTGGTTGTCATCAAAGGTTTGCCCAACAAACAGCATGTGCTCGTCGTATATAAAACCTTCGCGCGGCACGCCGTTGGCAGGGTGGCCAAACACGCTTTCAGTTGACACATGCACAAGGCGCGCACCATTTTCAAGGCACCAAGCGCACAAGTTGCGAACAATTTCTATGTTGGTTTTTTCTATAACGTCGTCTTTGGCGAAATGTTTAACGCTTGCAGCGCAGTTTATGACTGTAACGTTGCCCTTACCTGCACAACAGTTGTTTAAGCTGCCAGGCTGTGTGGCGTCGCCTTCAACAACTGTTACGCGGTTGTAAAGCTTACTAGCAAAGCCAGCCCCAAAATAAAAGCTAAGCAAACCACTCAAGCGCTCGCTTGCACTAGCACTGCCAGTCGCACGCACAATGCATGTAATGTGTGAGTTAGAGTTTTCAATTAGCTCGTACAAAACATGAGCGCCTAAAAAGCCTGTTGCACCTAAAAGCAAAACGTTGCCAATTGCCTGCCGTGCGCCTTCTTTCGCCGCGTCAAGCGTGTTAGCACGCAATAGGTCATTTATGGCGCGGTAGTCATAGCCAGCCTTGTCAACCTCAGTTGTGCCAGCGCCATAAAATGATGCTTGCAAACTGCCAGAAGCTACCGCTTGCTCTTGCGCCACATCTGCTTCAGCTGCAGCATCGGCACTAGCAGGTTTTTGCACGTGAGCCTGCTCTTCACCCTGCGCGTCACCCTGCCCCGCGTCAGGCACGCCAACGCTTTCGCCACCAGCAAACTTAGCTAGTGCACGTGGCGTTGTGCACTCAAAAACGTTTTGGTACACAATGCCATAACCCAGCTTATTTCCAGCAACAACAACGCGCATTGCTGTAATGGAACTTCCGCCAAGCTCAAAGAAATCATCCAGTGCCCCAACTTTTTCAACCTTTAGCACAGACGAGAAAACGCTGCAGAAATCTTCTTCTGCTTTATTAGCAGGCTCAACAAAACCAGCGCGTTTAACTTCAGGCTTAGGCAGCGCTTTTTTATCAACCTTTTGGTTTACGGTAAGCGGAATTTTTTCAATTTGCATAGTGCACGCAGGCACCATGTAAGCTGGTTTTTGGCTTTCAATAAACTTGTTTAAAGCGTCTATGTCAACGTTTTCATCGCTAACAATGTAGGCTGCCAAGTATTTGCCACCGTTTTCAAATGCATAATCAACAACAGTTGCATCTTTAATGGCTGGGTATTCGCGAATTACAGTTTCAACTTCCTTCACCTCAACCCTAAAACCGCGAATTTTAACTTGGCCGTCCATTCTGCCAACAAATTCAACGTCGCCATTTTGGCGGTAGCGCACAATGTCGCCTGTGTGATACATCCTAAAGCTGTCGAATGGCGATGCACTGAAAGCTTCCGCTGTTTTGTCTGGACGGTTTAAATAGCCGCGCGCAGCTTGCGGGCCACTTACACAGTACTCACCCGCCGCACCCGCAGGAAGCCTGTGGCCGCATTTGTCAAGCACATAGCCTTTAATGGTTTTAAGCGGCTTGCCAATTGGCACATTTTCTTCCCAGAACTTAATTGGGAACAAGCTAACGCCGCAACAATTTTCTGTAGGCCCATAGCCATTGATAATTGTGTAGCTTAAATCGCTTGGGTTAAGCGATGGCAGCTTTTCGCCACCCATAACCAGGTAGCGCAGCGTGCGCATTTTAGGGTAGTTTTGCACAAAGCCAACGCCTACTTGCGTTGTTAAAAGCACCTGTGTAATGCCCACTTCATTAAAGTACGCAGCCAGTTTGTCCAAATTCATGCGCACGCCTTCAGGAATAACAACAAGGGTAGCGCCATTTAAAAGCGTGCAGAATGTGTCCGCCATGCAAACATCAAAGCCAAACGATGCAAAAGATGCCGTTTTGCCATCGGTGGTGTAAAAGCCGTCCTCGTTTGAGCCATAAGCAAATGCAACCATGTTGCCATGCTCAATTTGACAGCCCTTTGGCTTGCCTGTTGTGCCTGAAGTGTACAGCAAGCACATTAAGCTTTCCGCTTTAGGTGCTGGCAAAGTTTTAGTATTTTGAAGCGCCTCTTCAGCGACCATAAGTTCACTAAGCAACAAAACGCTGCCTGTGTATTCATCTACCAGCCCTGCCAGCGCGTCATCTGCAAGCAACAAGCTTGCGTTGGCGTCTTTAACCATGAAGTTCAAGCGCTCGCGAGGGTAGCTTGCATCAAGCGGCTCATAGGCACAGCCGGTTTTCAAAACCGCAAGAGGCAGCAAAAACACCCATTCACTTCTGGGAATTATTACCGACACTACCTCTTCCGATAAATCAGCCTTACCGCATTTTGTGCTGACCACATCATAAATGCAGGTAGCAAGGCGGTCGGTCACGCTGTCAAGCTGGGCGTATGTGTATGATTTGTTTTCATACATTGCAGCGGTTTTGTTTGGGTGTGCAGCTGCAATTTTTTTAAACTTGCTTACAACGCTGTCGGTTTTGTCAAACCCAAGCTTCATTGTTTGGTTGAATGCATTAAGTTTTTGCCAGTCAGTTTCATTTGTTAAACTTATGTCACTAACGCTTTTTGCGCTTATAAGCGCGCCCGCCACAACAGCAATTGAGCGCGCAAAGCCTTTTGCAAACGCCTCACTAAACATGCCTGCATCAAAGTTAACTTGCACCTGGGCATTGGTGCTTTCGCTTCCACAAATTTGAACGGAAATTGGCAGTTTTGCTTTGTCAGCACCAAGTTCTTCACACTCAAGGCTTCCCAAATTCGTTTCGTAATTGGTTAAAACGCCAACTTGGTAAGCGTACGAAATTTGTGGCTTGAAGTCGTACTTTGAAGCAATTTTTGCAAACGGGTGGTTTTCGTGGCGAATAACATTGGCAAAAACTTCAGATACGCGCTTTATGAAACTTAGTGCACTTTCACCGTTTTCGACATTCAGTGCAAGGGGCAGCGTGTTTACAAACATGCCAACGGTGTTTGCCAAACGCACATCGCTTCTGCCGTTGGAAATGGTGGCAATTGCAACATTGCTTTCATATGTGTAGCGGCTAACAGCCAAAAACACCGCAGCTAAGTAAACAGATGCAGGTGTAACGCCATTTGCTTTTGCATACTCAAGAATTGGGGCTATGCTGCTTTCAACCGAAACAGTGCCTTCATTGTGCTGTGCGTTTTTGTCGTAAACATCGGGGATTAACTGCGAAGCCTGTTCAACACCTGCCATTAGCGTGTCAAAGAACTGCTCGTTTTCGCATGAAAGTTGCTGGCTGTTTGCGCAGTCGTAGCAGGTGTAGCTTTCAGCTTCAAGCTTTTTGCCACTGTAGAGCGCACACAAATCGCGCAGCATAATGTCAACAGATGCGCCGTCGGCAATTAAGTGGTGAACGCACATTAGCAAGTGCACGCTTTGCCCAACGCACACAACTTCAAAGCGCGAAAGCGGGCCTGTCTCAAGGTCTAGCGGGGCAGAATAGGCGGTCTTATAAGCCTGAAATTCGCTTTCGCTCATTTCAGTTACTGGGACACTAAGCTTAAAACCTTCAATTTCGCAAGCACAAATGGAGCCATCGTTTCTGCTTTTGAAGTGGCACTTTAGTGCGGGGTGCAAAGCGTAAAGCCCTTCAACCGCTTCTTTTAGTGCATTGGCATTCGTGCCGTGTGGGAAGCTAATGCTGTAGGCAATGTTGTAGAAAGTGCTGCTGGGGTTTGCAAGGCATTCGGTGTAAACACCCTGCTGAGCAAAGCTTAAAGGCGACGAAGTTGCAGCAACATTTTGCTTGCTTGCAGCAGCACTGCCACCCTGCTCTTGCGCAGCACTTGCCCCACAAGCATTCATCCAGTGCGCTAAAACCTCGTTTTCAATGCTTTGAAGCGAGCCAGATTCTATTAAATCAAGCGCGTTTATTGACACGCCGTATTCGTTAAACAGTTTAGTTGCAAGCTTTATGCTGTTAATTGACGTTAAACCAAATGCGGTAAGGCTGTCAGTCAAACCAAATGCATCTGTTCCTAAAACACGTGCAATTAACGCTTTAAGTTTCTCTTCCAAAACGTTAAGCGCAGCAGGGGCGCTCTCACTTGATGTCTGCTGTGTAAGTTCTGGTTTTGGCAGGGCACGTTTGTCAACTTTTTGGTTAATGTTAAATGGAATTTCATCAATTAGCATGGTAACCTTTGGCACCATGTAAGCAGGCTTTTGCTTAGCAATAAAGGCGTTTAGCGCCTCAACATCAATTTTGCTGTCAGCGCAAATGTAGGCTGCAATAAACTTGCCGCCACCAGGCTCGTCAAATGCCTGAACTGTTGCAGCACTAATGCCCTCAAACTCACAAATTACAGCTTCAATTTCTTTTAACTCAATGCGAAAGCCATTAATTTTAACTTGGAAATCGCGCCTGCCAACAAATTCAACATCGCCATTTTCGCGAAAACGCACAATGTCGCCTGTCATGTAAGCACGCGAGCACAGTTCATTATCATTTGCTTCAAATGGGTTTTTAATAAACGTTTCTGCTGTTTTATCTGGGCGATTGAGGTATTCACGACCAACCTGAGGCCCTGCAATAACAAGCTCACCAGGCGCGCCAACAGGCACACGATGCATAAACTTGTCCACTACATAAAGCTTAGCAGTTGAGTTGTTCTTGCCAATTGGAATGTTTGGCTCGCGCTCTGAAAGCTTTTTAGCTGTAACCGTAATTGTTGTTTCCGTAGGCCCATAAACGTTAATGAGCACAAAGCCCTTTGGCGGCTCAATTGAGGCAAGCTTTTCACCACCGGTTAAAAGGTACTTAAGGCTGGTTTGTTCAATGTTCGTTGCAAATTGAGTGCCAACAGCCGTTGTAAGCAGGGTGCTTACAACATTGTGTTCACAGAAATAATTGTTAAGCGCAATTAAATCGAGCCTAATTTCCTCGGGGATAATGTGAACACACAACCCACTTGTAAGCGCTGGGTAAATGTCTGACATGTGCGCGTCAAAACCAAATGACGCATAGCAAGCAACGTTGCTGCCAGCATCAAGTTTTAAGTATTCTGCATACCAAGCGCACCAAGCTGCAATGTTTTGGTGCTCAAGCACAACACCTTTCGGTGTGCCCGTCGAACCTGAAGTGTACAACAGCACAAAGGCGTCGCTTGGCTTTGAGCCAGGCAAGTTGCCTGCCACTTCCCCGCTTTCAAAAATGGCGTCAAATTCGCTGGTGGAAATTTTATCGCCTGCATATTCAGTTAAAACACCGCTATAGTCAGAGTGCTCAATAACAAGTGCTGCAGCAGAATCCTTTACCATAAAGTTAAGGCGCTCGGCAGGGTAAGCTGGGTCAAGCGGCTGGTAAGCACAACCCGCCTTCATGCACGCAAGCGGGGCAATTACCATGTTTTCATTGCGCGGAATTAAAATTGCAACAACTGGTTGCTTGCCACTGATGCGGCCTTGCACACGCTTATAAATTGCTGTTGCAAGGCGGTCAGTTGCATCATCAAGCTGCTTAAACGTGTAGCTTTTACCCTTAAAAACCACTGCAGGCGCATCTGGGTATTTTTCCACGCATTCGCTAAACTGCTGAGTAATGCTTGAGTAATGCGACTGTGCATTATATTCCACTTTTGTGATGGCATCGGTTTTTGCCAGCTGTTCCGCGCTTGACACTTCAACATCGCTAATGCATTCCTTGCACAAAAACTCGTTTAAAATTGTGCAGTAGCTTTCATGGAAATTGTCAATTAACTGCTCTGTAAATTTATGCGCAGGGTAAGTGTATGTTACGTAATACCCTTCGCTGTTTTTGAAAACCTGCACAGTAAAGTCAAGCCCTGGCGACTTTGACTCGGCAAGGTCAATATCTAAATTCTCACCTTCCAAATTCATGTTATAAGCGTGAAATGCACCCTGGTAAGCGAATAAAACGGAGCTTTTAATGCCAGTGGCTTGGCTTAAGTCGGCAAATGAATAGGCGCTTGACTGGCGGGTTTTCAAATTCTGTTCACGAAGCGTCTTAATAATGTCGCTAACGTTTTCATGTTCGTTAAAATCAATTGCCACAGGCAAAGTGCGAACAAGCATGCCAAGTGCGCTTGTTAACTCTTGCGTGTTGCGCCCATGAAAAATTGTGGTGAGCAATGCTTTGTCCTCGCCGCTAAATTTAGAAAGCGAAAGCGCAAAAGCAGCCATAAAAATTGTGTAAGTTGAAGTTTGCGTTTTTTCGCTTAGAGCATCTAGGGCTGCATCGTCAACCAAAATGTTTCGCTTGGCAATTTCAAAGTTAACGCTGCTTTCGCTTTTGTCTGGCAAAGGCAACGATTCAGTTTCAACAAAAGGCGCAAATTCGCTTTCATACCAGCTTTTTTCTTCTTCAAACGTGCTGCTAGCGCGCAAAGCTTCTTCAGTTTCGTGAAGCTTAAACACACCAGCGTCACTTCCACTAATGGCTTCACCGTTATAGACGCTAGAAACTTCATCGAAAAAAAGTTTGTATGACCAACCATCAAAAATTATGTGTGGGAAGTTGGTGTATAGATAATTCCCACTGCCCGTTTTATAAATTTCAATCCTAAACAGCTGGTCATTGAAGAAATCGTAAACGCGGTTAAGCTTTCCCCTAACCGTTTCAATGTTGTCAACACTAATAATAGGAGTAGGCTTAGGATTGCTTTTGCGCACATCAAGCCTTACGTCCTGGTTTTCTGTGTGCACTAGCTGCAAGTTCAAATAAGGGTGTGCACAAACAACAGCATCGAATGCACGCGCTAAGCGCTCAACGTCCACCGAAGCGCTAAGCGCAACAAGCGTTTCAAGGTTATAATTTGAGCCGTCCGAAGACACTTGCTCTGCACTAAAAATGCCCACTTGGTTTTGCAAAAGTGCGTAACTCATAATTGACGCTCCTAACTTTTCTACTAAATTTTTTACAGCTTTGCTTTACGATTCAATTTCCATTACGTGTTCCATGTGAACCATGCTAAATAAATTTTTTATCTCTTCGCTAACACATGTGGCGCGCAATTTGCCCTCGTTTTTCTTCATTTCCTTCGCTACCATAAAAAGCACCCTAAAGCCTGCAGACGAGACGTAATCAACTTTCTTAAAGTTAAGAGTTAGCAAAGCTGGGCAATCTAGCAGCACTTTTTCCATTGAGGAAGCAAATTCATCGGACGTGGTTGAGTCAATCATGCCCTCAATTACAACCTCAACTTCATTTCCATTCTTTTTTGTTTCAACATTAAACATTTATGTTACCTCGTAACTTTTTTTAATAAATCCACTTCTTGTAAAACCAAGTTTTTACGACTATAAAACCCTTCAACGCAAACTGAAATTTGATAGGCGCTATTATACAAAAACGTTAGCAAACTTACGCTACGCCCACCAATAACTTGATAAGTTTCAGCAGTGTTAACAGAAAATTTCAACGGGTTTAGGCTTAAACCCTGCCCTGTCATTTTTACAAAGCTTTCTTTAGCTGTCCAAAGCCTGTAAAATTGCTGGTGAAACTGCCTGCCTTCAAAGCCATTTAGGTATTCCTGTTCGCTTGGCACAAACACCTTGGGAATAACAATGGCTGGTGGCTCTTCAATTTTTTCAACGTCACAACCAACTTCTGCCGCTGCAACAGCGCATATTGCAAGTTCACCAGAATGGCTAATGTTGAAATGAATGTCGTTAGCACCGCACAACTTAGGCTTGCCGTATTCACCACACTCAAACTGCGGGTTACAAACCCCAAAAGCACCAAGTGCATGCTCTAGCAAAAGCCCAGCTGCAAGGCTTAAGGCTTTGTCTTTCTTAAAACGAAACTTGTCAATTTTGTTTTGCCTAGCCCTGCCCACTAAACCGTACAGCTTTTCAAAAACAACAGGCTTTGCAAGCACTTGCGCGTTTGCAACATATACTTTTATGCCATTTTGCATTAGCTTTAAGCTTCTTGGCTTTTTATTAGAAGGGACACGTTTAGACCACAGAAATTTTCATAGAGCCATGCATCTGTTATGCTCTTAGTCACAAAGCGGCCAAGACCCCCCACCTGCGCAAATGGATCGTAATCATTTATGTTCACAATGTTTTGGCTTGGGTCAAACGCCCTGCCATTGTCGCTAAATTGCAAAAGGCAACTTTGCCCGCAAACCTGCTTTCGCACTTTAACCTTGCCGCCAGCATTTTCATAAGCATAAGACGCGATGTTAATAAACAGCTCTTCGGCAGCAAGGCACATTTGCTTTCGAATGCCCTCAGGGATGTTGGCATCCTGCAAAACCCATGCCTTCAACTGGTCAAATGCAGAAGCCTGCGCAGGCAACTCTAGCGTTTGAGCACGCGAAGTTAGTGCAAGCATTGTAATGTCATCCGACTGCTCAAAGCTGCCAACAAAACCGTTTAGCCCACTTGAAACATCATTCACAACACTGCCGCCAAAGCTTCGCTGCAAAATTTCTTCCAAGCGGCAGTAACCAAAGAATTCGCCTTTGGCGTTAACAGCCTCATTCACGCCATCGGTATACAAGAAAAGAGTTGCACCTAATGGGAACAATTCACTAGCACTTTCGTAAGTTTCACCACCAAAAACACCAAGCGGCATGCTGCTTGCTTGGGCAAGCTTCTTAAACTTGCCATCAATTAAAACGTAAGGTTCGTTGTGCCCAGCATTACTGTACTCAATTGAGCCATTTTTAACATCAACATAGCAAAGGAAAACAGTAACAAACATTAAATTTGGGTTGTTAAGCTCAAGCTCACGGTTAACCGCGCTAAGCACCTCATGAGGGCTAAGCCCTTGCTTCACAAAGCCGCGAATAAGGCTAATGGCACCTGCCATAAATATAGCACCGCTTAAGCCTTTGCCAGAAACATCGGCAATGCACGCAACCATTTTGCCGTTGTATTCAAAGTAGTCGTAGAAATCGCCCCCGACATCCTTCGCAGGTGTCATGCAACCATTAATTTGCACGAAATCGTTTTCAAAACGGCCACAAGGTATAAAGCCCTTTTGAATTTCGGATGCCGTTTTAAGCTCATAGGCTTGCTTGCTTTGGATGTCTTGGAATTGTTTTATTCGGTTTATGTTTTCGCAAGTTTGGTCTGCCATGTTGTTAAATGCATCGCTTATTAAAGCGAGTTCATCCCTGTTTCCCAATTTAAGTTTTGGCGTGTTGTAATTGCCATTTTTGCCGAATGCATCCATTGCGTCTTTTATGGCACGAATTGGGGTAATAACCCTTCTTCTTATGATTAAGAACAGGGCTACAACACCAACAATACCAACAAGCAAAATAATGAACATCCTGTTAGGAAGCCCAAGCAGCAGCTGGTCTCTTATTCCAGAAACACTAACGTCGGAACCCACAACGCCAATAACCTGATTGTCATCGTCGTAAATGGGAATATAGGTGCTTAACACATGGCCAAAATGGTTGTCAATTTCAACGTCCTCGCGAGCAGACTGCCCATTTGCAACGCGCAAAACCTCTTCGGACAAAACATCATTTTTACGCTTTGGCTTGTTTCTGACTTCTTGTAAAGTATCCTCTGTGCCCTCCTGGCCTTCAACCTGAAAGTAAGTTAGCCCACTGTTGTCTTCGGAAGGTACAAAAATGTAAATGAAAATTATGTCAAAGTCGCTGATAAGCTGTTTCATGTCAGCTGTAATGGCACTGTAAAGCTCCTGGTCATTGTAAAGGTCATCCTTTTCATAGCCAGTGTAGCGCATCGCTAGCGCCTTTGAAGCGCCGTAAGAGACAGTATTCGCAGAATTAAATGCCTTGCTTTGAGCCTCGTCAATCTCGAAAGCAGCAATTATTCCTGCCATCGCAAAAATAACGACGATAATGATGCCTAAAATGTATCTTGCAATTGAATGATGCATAGTAAATTAAAC
>CAYVDR010000015.1:9161-14015 GCA_964450625.1 uncultured Senegalimassilia sp. | reverse complement strand
CTGCAATGCGTGTGATGGCAGGCTGGATGCCTGTCGGGTCGTTTTCGGGAGTTACAGTGGCACTAGCAAATTCGGTTAGCACGCAAGGCGTGGCTAGTGCAAGAAGGAATAATACGCTAGCAAAAAATGCTAGCAACCTAAAGGAGAGCTTGCTTGCCCCCCCCCCCCCTGAACAGGAGGTTTGCATAAGTTATCAACCATAAGATAACTCCTTTCAAAATAGAAAGACTTATAAAAACTTGTTGACATACCTAAAAGACATTCCAACAATTCGTTTATTATAACATTTTCGTAGGGAAAAAAGATTGGTTTTTAAGACCGAGGTTCTTATTTTTCTGTGGATGGTTTTGTGGGCAGGGGTGTAGCAATGTTTATTTTGCATTTTTAACAACCCTAAACAGCCATTCGCTGCCCCTAAAAGTTCACATTAATTGGTTTATTCACAATTTAGCTAGACTTGCTGTATAATTTGCAAGTCTAGCTTATTTTTTGGAGGTTAACAAAGTGAAAGAACAACCATCGCAGGCACAACAGCTTGCAAATGAAGCACTAAAAAGCGAAGAAAAACTAAAAAGTTTAATAGCCAACTTAAAGGGCAAGTCGCGCCGTGAGCGCCAAAATGCAGCAAGTGCGCTGGCAATTGTTGCTAAGGCAAATGCAAGTTTGCTGGCAGACTACACAACAGAGCTAAACAAAGGTCTAAACGCCCATGAATCGCAAACACGCTGGGAATGCTTGGACATTTTTACATGCTTGGTGCCTGATTATTCCCGTTCATGCGAAAAAGCACTGGCAGGCGCAGAAAATGCACTTTTCGATGAAGAAAGCGGTTTTGTGCGCTTGGCAGCAATGCGCTTTTTGTGCGCCTATGGGGCCACAACTAAAGGTCGCAGCGAGAAATGCTGGCCTCTAATTGATGAAGCAATACAGTGCTACCACGGCGACGACGAGTTTAACGACATGCTAAACGCCATTACAGAATTTGCAGGCGGCAAAATTGACAAAGAGGTTAAAGAAGCCCTTATCAGGCGCTTTACATTTGATGCCACAAGCGGCAAAGGCTCAATAAAGCGCAAAGCACAAGACATTCTTAAAGTGCTTGAGTAATTGCCTAAAGAATAATTTTTGACACAGCAGCCTTACGGCTTTTGCTTTTGGCTGCTCTACTAAAACCAAAACATTGTAAATAATTGGGGGTTTAGAAAATGGCACAACATAATGTGACTCTAATTCCAGGCGATGGCATAGGCAGCGAAACTACAGCTGCAATGAAGCAAGTTGTGGCAGCTGCTGGCGCAAACATTGCATGGGATGTGGCTTATGCAGGCGAGGCATGCGCAGAAAAACACGGCACACCGCTGCCTGAAGAAACAATTGAGCTAATCAAGCAAAATAAAGTTGCAATAAAAGGCCCTTGCACAACACCTGTTGGCCGTGGGTTTCGCAGCGTAAACGTTGCTCTGCGCAAAACGCTGGGGCTTTATGTGTGCTTGCGCCCTGTAATGTCGCTTCCAGGCGGGCCTGGCCGCTATGAAAACGTAGACATGGTTATAGTGCGTGAAAACTCCGAAGACCTTTATGCTGGCGTTGAGTTTGAGCAAGGAAGCGAAGCTGCCAAGCGTTTGATTGACTTTTGTGCAAGCGAAGGTGCTGGCAACATTCGCGAAGACTCAGGCATTTCCATAAAGCCAATTTCTGTAACTGGCACACAAAACATCGTGCGCTATGCATTTGAATACGCACTTGCACACGGCAGAAAAAAGGTTACAGCAGTGCACAAAGCCAACATCATGAAGTTTTCCGACGGTTTGTTCTTGCACGAAGCTGAAAAAGTTGCTGCTGAATATGCAGGCAAAGTTGAATTTGACAACCGCATTGTTGATGCTTTTTGCATGAACATGGTAATTGACCCAACTCAGTTCGATGTTGTTGTGTTCCCAAATTTGTATGGCGACATTGCAAGTGATTTAGCTGCAGGCCTTGTTGGCGGGCTTGGCATTGCACCTGGTGCTAACATTGGTAAAGAATTTGCAGTGTTTGAGGCAGTGCATGGCAGTGCGCCTGACATTGCTGGCAAAGATGTTGCAAACCCAACTGCGCAAATTCTCTCGGCAGCCATGATGCTTGACCACTTGGGTGAAGCGAGTGCAGCAAGCCGCATAAGGAAAGCAATTGTTAAACTTTACAGTGAAGGCAGCGTACTTACAGCCGACATTCGCTCAGCGTGTCAAAGCAGCAAACCAGCAGCAAGTTGTAGTGAATTTACAAATGCTCTCATAAAAGAAATTGAGAAGTGCTAAGCAAATTCCCAGTTAAAGCAATGAATTTGCTTTACCAATAACAAGTGCATTTAGACGATAAATTAAGCATAGAAAGGCGTTATTTAATGAATACGAACAGCAAGTTTGCCCAAACTCTAAACGTAGGCTCAAACAATTATGAGTACTTTCCAATAAATGAAATTGAAGGGGCAGATAAGCTTCCGTATTCGTTAAAAATTCTGCTAGAAAATGTGCTTAGGTGTGCGAACACGCCCGATAGCGCAAGCAAGCAGGCAAAACGCATTGTTGATGCAGCAAAAGCGGGGCAGGCGGGCGAAGAGATTGAGTTTTGCCCTGCACGTGTTTTGTTCCAAGATTTCACAGGCGTGCCAGTGTTTGTAGACTTCGCACTAATGCGCGAGGCTTGCAAAAATTTGGGTGCGAACCCAGAAAAAATTAACCCGCAAATTCCATGCAATTTGGTTATTGACCACTCGGTTATTGCAGATGTTGCAGGTTGCGCTGGCGCACTTGATGAAAACATGCAAAAGGAGTTTGCACGTAATGCTGAGCGTTACAAGTTTTTGAAGTGGGCGCAAAAATCGTTTGATAACGTAAGCATTGTGCCACCAGGTGCTGGCATTTGCCACCAGCTTAACATCGAGGCATTTGCAAATGTTGTCATGGAATCTGGCGTGTGTGACAAGGCGGGCTCATCTGACACTGAAGCACCCGCAACGCAGCAAAGTGCCAGCACACAAGTCTACTTCGACACGCTTGTTGGCACCGACAGCCACACCCCAACAGCAAATGGAATTGGCGTTTTAGGCTGGGGCGTTGGCGGCATAGAAGCTGAAGCTGCATCGTTGGGCCAACCAATCACAATTTTGGTGCCAAAGGTTATTGGCATTCACTTAACAGGCAAGCTGTCTGCTGGCGTTAGTGCCATGGATGTTTCGCTAACGTTTGCAGAAATGTTGCGTGCACGTGGCGTTGTGGGCTGCATTGTTGAGTGCTTTGGCGAAGGTCTTGAAAGCCTTAGTGCAACACAGCGCACGTGCATCTCAAATATGACACCTGAATATGGTGCTACCGCAACGCTTTTCCCAGTGGATGAAAAGACAATAAACTTCATGCACATGACAGGTGCAAGTGAACAAAAAACCCAGCTAGTTGAAACATACGCAAAAGCACAAGGCTTTTGGCACAATGCAGGCGATTGGCAAAGCCGCAATTATTCAGAGGTAATAGAGCTTGATTTAGGCAGCATTGAAAAAAGCATTGCTGGCCCCGCCCGCCCTCACAGCAGAATAAACTTAAACGCTGCACAAAGTGAATTTAAGCAAATTTGTGCCTCACGCAATTTAGATATGCAAAAAACCGTGGACGTTGAAATTGAAGGCGAGGTGCACAAGCTTACACACGGCGCACTTGCAATTGCCGCCGTTACAAGTTGCACAACTGCAACTGACCCAGCAATGATGCTAACAGCGGGGCTTTTAGCTAAAAACGCAGCTGAAACTGGTCTTAAACCAAAGCCCTGGGTTAAATGCATTTTTGCACCTGGCAGCCACGCAACAAGCAAGCTGCTTGAGCGTGCAGGCTTGCAAAGTGGCATGGAAGCACTGGGCTTTTACACTTGCGGCTTTGGCTGCATGAGCTGCATTGGCAACTCAGGCGACATTTTGCCTGCTATGCATAACGTTGCAGCAGAAATTGAGCTTGCAAGTGTGCTTTCTGGCAACCGCAACTTTGAAGGGCGCATCTCACCCGACGTGTCGCAAAACTACTTAGCCTCCCCTGCCACTGTAATTGCATATGCGCTTGCAGGAAGCATGGATGTTGATTTATGCGACGCAGTGCTTGGCACATCAAACAGTGGCAAGCCAATTAAACTTTCCGACATTTGGCCAACAGATGCGCAGGTAAACGAGCTTCTTCACGAATATGTTACACATGAACTTTATGCCGAAAGTGTTGCAAACATTCATGAGGGCACGCCTGCATGGCAAAAGCTTGAAAGCAGCGAAAGTGCCACGTTTGCATGGGATGCAAATTCAACATACGTGCGCCACGCCCCCTACTTTGACGGCATGCAAAAAGCTTGCGAGCCCGCCAAACCAATTAAGGGCGCAAGGGTGCTTGCGCTTTTGGGCGACTTCATTACCACAGACCACATCTCCCCTGCTGGCGCAATTGCTCCAAATTCGCCAGCAGCAAAATACTTAAGCGAAGCTGGCGTTACACCCGAAAACTTCAACACCTACGGTGCACGCCGCGGCAACCACGAGGTTATGGCACGTGGCACATTTGCAAACGTTAAGCTGCAAAACTTGTTGTGCCCAGAAAAACGTGGGGGCTGGACGCTTAACACCGCCACTGGCAATGTTGAAGCAATTTTTGACGCTTCGCAGCACTACGCACAAACAAACACACCGCTTATTGTTATTGCTGGCAAAATGTATGGCTCGGGCAGTTCGCGCGACTGGGCTGCTAAAGGCCCTGCTCTATTGGGAGTGCGTGCAGTTATTGCCCAAAGTTTCGAGCGCATTCACCGCTCAAACTTAATTGGCATGGGCATTTTGCCACTTCA
>CAYVDR010000015.1:0-9061 GCA_964450625.1 uncultured Senegalimassilia sp. | reverse complement strand
AGTGTTTTAAAAAAGAAAGGTCAAGTATGATTGCTATTATTCCAGCTGCTGGCATGGGCTCACGTTTTTTGCCTATAACAAAAGCTCAACCTAAGGAAATGCTTCCGGTCATCGACAAACCAGTTATTCAATACATTGTTGAAGAGGGCTTGGCAAGCAATGCCAGCGAAGTTGTTATCGTAAACAGCCGCGACAAAAAGTCCATCGAGCAACACTTCACACCAAACCCCAAGCTTGAAGAAGCGCTGCGTGCAAAAGGCAAGGCAAAATATGCAGATGCAGTGGCACATGCTGGCAACTTAAACGTAAGCTATGTCTACCAAGACGAACCGCTAGGTTTAGGCCATGCCGTTTACTGCGCTTGCGAAAAAGCAAACAACCAGCCGTTTTATGTGCTGCTTGGTGATGTTTTGGTTCCCGACAACAAAATGCTTCCAGCAATGCAAAAGGTCTCCGACGAACACAACGGCGCATCCGTTATTGCAGTTATGCCTGTTGCTGAAAGCGAAGTTGACCGCTTTGGTGTTATTGCTGGCAATGAAGTTTCCGAAAACGTGTGGAAGGTTGACAGCCTTGTTGAAAAGCCAAAGGCAAGTGAAGCCCCAACAAACTTGGCTGTGTTTGGGCGCTATTTGCTCTCTGCACGAGTAATGGAGCTTCTAGCAGACGTAAAACCTGGTGTAGGCGGTGAAATTCAGCTTACCGACGCACTGGATGCTGTGCTTCAGGAAGAAGAAATGTATGCGCTTGTTATTGACCCAAGCGACGGCTTTGACACTGGCACTCCAGAAAGCTGGCTGGAAACAAACATCACTCTTAACAACCGCTTGAAGAATAAAGGCTAAACTTTTCTTACACATGCTTTAGAATTGCAAATAAACAAACATTGCCAAAGTAAGGAGCACGTCATGGCTTATTTTTACGATGAACCCTCCCGCACGTTTAATGAATACTTGCTTGTACCAGGTCACACACCTGAAACTTGTGTTCCTGCAAAAGTAAATTTGCAAACCCCTTTGGTAAAGTTTAGAAAAGGCGAAGAGGCTTGCCCGCTTATGCTTAATACGCCAATGGTAAGTGCAATTATGGCTTCAGTGTCAGGCAGCAGCATGGCGGTGGCTCTTGCAAGGGAAGGCGGGCTTTCGTTTATTTATGGCAACCAGTCCATTGAAAGCGAAGCTGCCATGGTAAAGCATGTGAAGGACTACAAAGCAGGTTTTGTTGAGTCTGACACAAACCTCTCCCCTGACATGCCGCTTAGCGAAGTTGTGCAGCTAAAAGAAAAAACTGGCCACTCCACTATGCCTGTTACAAGCGACGGCACACCACACGGCAAGCTTGTCGGCGTTGTAACTGAGCGTGACTACAGGCTCTCGCGCATGTCTGGCACTGAAAAAGTTGAAAGCTTCATGACCCCGCTTGATAAACTGGTTGTTGCAAATGCAAGCGTGTCTTTAAGCGAGGCAAACGACATCATTTGGGAGCACAAACTAAACTCGCTGCCATTGCTAAATGCCGATGGCACGCTTGCATACATGGTGTTTCGCAAAGATTACGACTCGCACAAATCAAACCCAAACGAGCTGCTTGACGCACACAAGCGCTATATAGTTGGCGCTGGCATTAACTCGCGCGATTATGCAAAGCGCATTCCAGCACTTGTTGAGGCTGGCGCAGATGTTTTATGCATCGATTCTTCCGAAGGTTTTTCCGACTGGCAAAAGCTAACCATTCAATGGGTGCGAAAGCACTATGGCGACAGCGTTAAAATTGGCGCTGGCAATGTTGTTGACGCCGACGGTTTTCGTTTCTTGGCTGATGCAGGTGCCGACTTCGTGAAAATTGGCATTGGTGGCGGCTCCATTTGCATCACTCGTGAAACGAAAGGCATTGGCCGCGGGCAAGCAACAGCAACAATCGAAGTTGGGCGTGCACGCGACAAGTACTTCGAAGAAACAGGCATCTACGTGCCCATTTGCTCCGATGGCGGCATAGTGTACGACCACCACATTTCCTTGGCTCTTGCCATGGGTGCCGATTTCGTAATGCTTGGGCGCTACTTTGCACGCTTCGATGAATCGCCTTCTGCAAAAGTTATGGTTAATGGCAATTACATGAAGGAATACTGGGGCGAAGGCAGCGCACGTGCAAGGAATTGGGGTCGCTACGATTTGGGCGGCAAAAAAGCATTGTCGTTTGAAGAAGGCGTTGACTCTTATGTGCCTTATGCAGGGGCACTGAAGGACAACATTGCTGTAACGCTCATGAAAATAAAGTCAACCATGTGCAACTGTGGTGCGCTTTCCATCCCAGAGTTTCAAAACAAAGCAAAACTTACCGTCATCAGTTCAACTTCAATTGTTGAGGGTGGTGCTCACGATGTTGTACTCAAAGACAAAGCACCTTACGCAAGCCATTAAAATATTAAACATTAACTATTAAGCACTTCAATGTACAGCTAAAGCGCAATTTTGGTTTAAAAACTTCGTTAACTTATAAAATGTCATTTGGAAAGGTTGCTATAAAAAGGCTACTTCAAATTTAAACAAACCAATAAGGGGGCATGTTATGTCAGACACTGCGAGCAAAAACATTATTTTAGATGTTGTAAATTACCGTAAGGTTTACTCAAAAAAGGTTGTTGTGCCAAACTTGTCCCTGCAGGTTTGCGCTGGCGACATTTTTGGCTACATTGGTCATAATGGTGCTGGTAAAACAACACTTATTAGAAGCATTGTTGGTGCGCAACCAATAGACGGGGGCTCCATTTCTGTTTGCGGCTTTGACGTTGAGAAAAACCCCGTTAAGTGCAAACAGCAAATTGCATACGTGCCCGACAACCCCGACATCTACGATTTTATGACTGGCATTGCATACCTAAACTACATTGCCGACATGTTTGGCGTATGCCCCACAACCCGTGCCTCGCAAATTAAAGCATATGCAAAGCGCCTTGGCATTGAAGGCGCACTTGGCAGCCAAATTAGCTCTTACTCGCATGGCATGCGCCAAAAGCTTGTAATCATTAGCGCATTTTTGCACAAGCCTGCGCTTTTCGTGCTTGACGAGCCGTTTGTTGGCCTTGACCCTGCAGCAGCATTTGAAGTTAAAAAAATGATGGGCGAAGCTGCTGCAAATGGTGCAGCAGTGTTCTTTAGCTCGCACGTGCTTGAAGTTGTTGAAAAGCTTTGCAGCAAGGTTGCCATTTTGCGTGCTGGTGAAATTATAGCCTGTGGCAACACCGAGGACGTGCGAGGCGACGAAAGCCTAGAGCAAGTGTTCATGGAGCTTATTGCCAACGAAAAAAACTCTGCTGGCAATAACAACGAAGCCACTACTAACACAAGCAAATAAGGAACGCAAAATGAACACGCAACAAAACACACAGCCCGTAAGCAGCTTTAGGGCTTTTAAAATTCTAACAAGCATTCAGCTTCAAGCTACAAATGGCTCCTTTGGCGACAAACCTAAAAAAGGAACTAATACACTTTCAACACTAGGCACAACGCTAATGAGTATTGGTGTGGTACTAGCGTCCCTTGTACTATCAATAGCTGTCATGGCACTTGGTGCTGGCAGCGCCATACCTGGCATTGCTGTACTTGTCGTAACAATTGTTGCAATTGCTCTAACATTCAAAGGCGCAACAGGCGCACTTTTTGGCTTTCGCGATTTCGACGAAACTATGGCACTGCCAGTAAACACACGCATTGTTGTGCTCGCACGCATTTCTGCGTTCTACATAAAACAGCTAAGAATTTCAGCGTGCATACTAATTCCTGCAATAGCAGTGTTTTTTGCATATGACCCAAGCACCATTAGCGCACTTGGCATCATCTCGGCAGTGCTAATTGTTGTTTTAGCAGCAAGCGTGCCTGTAACAGTTGCCATATTGTTTGCGTTTTTGCTGGCGTTTTTCACGGCTCGCTTTAAGTTTTTGAAGTGGGCATACACAGCAATCGGGCTTATTTTAAGTGTTGCCGTCATGGTTTTGCCAACGGTGCTCTCCCTAAATGGGCTTGACATAAACCCCGCTACTAGTGCAGGTTCAAACAAAACGTTTCTATACATTAGCATTGCATCACAAATTTGCTCCTTATACCCAATGTCGTTTTTAGCAAACCAAGCAGTTTTAGGCGACGTACTCTCGCTTGGCATTTTCACTTTGGCATCCGTCTTGTTCATTTTCATTTGCTTGGAAGTATTCGGCAGAAACTTCATGCGCATTAACGCTGCATTTCAAAGCCATGCTGCAGGGGCTAAAGTTGACATCTCCTCTGAAGCAACAAAAACAAAGCCACCAATTTTTGCAATGACGCTAAAAGAGTTGCGTCAAATTTTCACTGTTCCATCCTTTGCAATTAACTGCTGCAGCGGTCCTGGAATTGTACTGGTGTTGGGCATTGTTTTTGTTGCGCTGGGAAGTCAAGGTGCCACAGATGCAATCGTAAAAGGCTACATGCACCTAGACGATGAAGCATCGCTAGCTGCCATTTCAGGACTTGGGTTTATTTTACCCTGGCTGTTTGCAATGTTTGCAAGCGCTGCCCCAACAACACCAGCGTCGCTTTCACTTGAAGGCAAATCAAACTGGCTTATGGCAACACTGCCCATGCCCCCTAATGTTATTATAGGCGCAAAAATTCTTGCTAACTTTGTTCTTGCCCTGCCCGCAATACTAATTGCAAGCATCTTGCTTTTCGCATCAGGCGCACTGGACTTGTTCCAAATGTTTGAATGCATTTTCTTACCATGCGCTTTTTTGGTGCTAAACGCCACAATTGGTGCCTACCTAGACGCAAAAAAACCCAATTATTCTTGGGTTGCTCCAAAGCAGGTAACAAGTAAATCAAACGCTGTTAATTTCACCACTTTCTTTGCGCTAATCAGCACGTTTGTAATGCTTGCTGCCGGTGCAGTCATCTGTTTTGTATTTGGCGTAGTATTAGCACATGTGTTTATGTGGCTTGTAATTTTGCTGCTTTTTGCACTAAGCGCGCTGGTGTTTTTTCGGGCAACAAAAAACCCACTGTTCGTTTACTAAAGCTACTGATTTTGGTTTACAGGAAAGAATGGAGCGGGTGACGGGACTCGAACCCGCGAATGCAAGCTTGGGAAGCTTGTGCCTTACCACTTGGCGACACCCGCAATGCGCTGCTGCTTAGTTTAACCTATTTTTAAATTGGGCAAAATTTATCAACAAAAAAGCCAAGGTGTAAAAACCTTGGCTTGTTAATTTTAATGGTGTCGAAGGCGGGATTTGAACCCGCACGCCCGATATGTGGGCACAAGCACCTCAAGCTTGCGTGTCTGCCGTTCCACCACTCCGACGTTAACGTTTAGCCATAACGGCAAAGAAATGACTAAAAAGCAACTTTAGCTGCCTGATTGAATGCTACCGCTTGGGTAAACAACCATCAAAGCAATTAAGCATACAAGGAAAACAACTGCAAAAACAATTGTAATGCGGTCTAGGTTTTTCTCGACAATGCTTGTACCAGTTTGTGTTGAGTAAACAGAAGACGCAACCATTTCAGAAACGCCTGTGCCTTTGCCAGAATGAAGCAAAATGAACACAATTAAACCGAGACCTGAAATAATTAGTAATGCAATTAAAATAATAAGTAATGGACTCACAATAAACCACTTTCGAATAAAAATAATTTGTTCAAACGCAAATTCAGAATAGTACAAGCATTAAAAAGCTTTTGCAAGAACAAGGCTAATATTACGCTCACAATGCACAAAAACCATAAAATGCTTTACTGCTTAGTAAACCATTTTCATGGCTTCACGGACTTCGTTTAGCGTTTCATTAGCAATTTCATTGGCTTGTTTGTTGCCTTCATGCAGCACATCTAAAATGTAGCTTTTATTGCTTGCAAGCTCTGCACGACGCTCGCGAATTGGGGCGAGGTATTCGTTTACGCATTGTGTAACGTATTTCTTTAGCTGCCCGCAGCCCCCCATGCCAATTTCTTCAGCAATTTCAACTTCATGCCTGCCACTGCAAAGCGCGGCTGTTGTAAGCAAGGCTGAAACGCCTGGGCGTGCATCTGGGTCAAACGTTATCATGCGCTCGGAATCAGTTTGGGCTTTTTTAATTAACTTGGCAGTTTCTTCTTCACTTGCCGAAAGCATAATGGCATTGCCGTAACTTTTAGACATTTTGCGCCCGTCAAGCCCAGGAATTAAAACCGCGTCGTTTAGCAAACCTTCAGGCAGCGGAAACACGTTTGCATAGCGTTCGTTAAAGCGCCTTGCAATTTGGCGTGTTTGCTCAATGTGTGGCAGTTGGTCTTTGCCAACAGGCACAATGTTGCCCTTGCAAAACAAAATGTCGCAAGCTTGATGCACTGGGTAGGTTAACAAAAGCCCTGTTAGTGCATGGCCTGACGCCTCTTGTTCTGCCTTAACAGTTGGGTTGCGCTCAAGTTCTGCAACGGAACAGAGGGACAGAAACGGCAGCATAAGCTGGTTTAGCGCAGGCACAGCAGAGTGGGTGAAAATCATGGTTTTAGCAGGGTCAATGCCACATGCAATGTAGTCTAGCACCATGTTGTACACATTGTCTTGAATGTTTTTAGTACTGTCGCGGTCTGTTATTACCTGGTAGTCGGCAATAACAACGCGTGTTGTAATGCCTTTGTTTTGAAGCGCAACGCGCTGTTTTATTGTGCCAAAAAAGTGCCCTAAATGAAGCCTGCCAGTTGGTCGGTCGCCCGTTAACATGCAGTATTTTTGTGGGTTTTCGTTTAGGTCACTGCGAATTTCATCACTTCTTTTTTTGCTTGCTTCAAAACTTTTTTCACTCATGCGCTCATGCTCCTGAATTTGTGTTTGCTAATAAATTTCTGTTGCCGAAGTATAACGTAAAATTTTAAGAGCTCCATAAATAGCCAACACTGCGCACTGTTTCAAGGTGCACTGCAAGTTCTGGCCCTAGCTTTGCACGAACACGGCGCACATGCACGTCAACTGTGCGGCTGCCGCCGAAGTAATCGAAGCCCCAAACGCGGCGAAGAAGCGCATCGCGGCTGTATGTGCGCCCAGGGTGGGTTACTAGAAACGAAAGCAGTGCGTATTCCAGGTAAGTAAGGTCAAGTGGTACGCCCCCAATTGACACTTGGTATGTTGCCAAGTTAATGGTCATGTTGTCAACCGTAATGAAATCGCCAGGTTTGCCTTCGCTGCCAGGCCACAAAAGCTGACGAATGCGCACAGCACACTCATCTGGCGTTGCATTGTGCACCACAAAATCGCTTTTCACCTGCATAGGCAAACGAAATTCACTAAGCTGTTTTTCGTCTACTATTACAAGCAAGTTCGCACTGCCATCTTCCAGCATTAAAGTTTCAACTTGCCCAAGGCCAGCTGCATTGTTTGCCTGCGCTTCGTAAATTACCAAATCGTATGCTGGGTTTTGCGAAAGCAGCTTCTTAAACTGCATGGAAGAGCCAGCCGCAACGTCAACATCTAAGTTTGAAAGCACTTTCTGAAACTTGTGGGCGTTGTCTAAGCTGTCTGCAATAAATATAACCGTTTTTCTCATTGTTTGCCCCTTCGCCTAAAGAACTGCCAGGTAGCGCTTGCGTTCCCACTCGGTAACACAAGCCTGGTAATCTTTCCATTCCGCGCGCTTTGTTAAAACTAAGTAGTCACAAATGTGGCTTCCTAGTGTGTCTTTCATAAGTTTTGAGTTTGCAAACTTTTCAATTGCTTGCCCTAGGCTTTCTGGAAGCGTTAAATAACCTTCGCTTTTTACTTGCTCGGTTGGCTTTGTAAACAGGCTCATGTCTTCAACAGGTTTTGGCGGTGTAAGTTCTTCTTCAATGCCTGCCAAACCCGCTGCAAGAATAACTGCAAAAGCAAGGTAGGGGTTGGCACTTGGGTCGGGGCTTCTAAGTTCAAGCCTGCACGCAAGTTCACTGTTTGGCCTATAGCCTGGCACGCGAATGAGTGCATGGCGGTTTGCGCGTGCCCACGACAAGTACATTGGCGCCTGAACAGCAGCTGTTAGGCGCTTGTAAGAGTTTACGTACTGGTTAGTTATAAGCGAAAACTCAGGGGCATACTTCAAAATGCCAGCTAAGAAATGTTGTGCGCATTGCGATAAATTGTAACTTTGTGCATTCTTTGGGTCGAAAAATGCATTGTTGCCTTCTTTATCAAACAAGCTCATGTGAACATGCATGCCCGAGCCAGGTGCATCACTTAAAGGCTTTGGCATAAACGAAGCATAAACACCATGCTTCATTGCAATTTCTTTAACAACCATTTTGTATGTCATAACAGCATCCGCCATGGAAAGTGCATCGGCAAAACGCAGATCAATTTCATGTTGGCTAGGGCCTTTTTCGTGGTGCGAATATTCAACGGGAATGCCCATGTTCTCAAGCGTCAAAACTGTGTCGCGGCGCAAGTCGGATGCGTAATCAAGGCTTGTTAAGTCAAAGTAGCCACCGCAATCTAGCGCTTTTGCACCGTCTTGGTTTTCAAAGTAATAGTATTCAAGTTCAGGGCCTACGTTAAACACGTACCCCATGTTGTGAGCGCGCTTTACAACGCGCTGCAAAATGTAGCGTGGGTCGGCTTCGTAAGGGCTGCCATCAGGCTTTTTAATGCTGCAAAACATGCGAGCAACCGCATTGCTTTCTGGCCGCCACGGCAAAACCTGAAACGTAGACGCATCGGGAAACGCAAGCATGTCCGATTCCTCGGTTTGGCAAAAACCCTCAATGCAGCTGCCGTCAAAGCCCATGCCTTCGGCAAACGCAGCTTCAAGTTCGCTTGGGATAACTGCAAACGACTTCATGTTGCCTAAAACATCGCAAAACCAAAAGCGAACAAAGTGAACATCGCGGCTTTTTATGGTTTTTAAAACAAAATCTTTCTCAGGTTGAACTGGCATTTGGTAGGCCCCCTTAATTTGCTAGTCAATGCTTTAAGGGGCTATTATACAAGTAAGTGTTGCAAAAATATTACACGCTTAAAAATTGCAGCAACTTCAAAGTGTACAACTAACAAGCCCGTATGAACTTTTGTGTATCCTATGGTGCAT
>CAYVDR010000014.1:0-14140 GCA_964450625.1 uncultured Senegalimassilia sp. | reverse complement strand
ACAGGTGTGCAGCCTAGCATCACTCGCCTTGCAAGTGAGGATTCAGCGAATACTGCGCTTGACATTGCAAAGCAAACGTATGCAAGCGGTAAAACAAGTGAGTGGGCTGTTATTGCCCGTGACGACGATTTTGCCGATGCAATGTCTGCCACAGGTTTGGCAGGCGCACTTAATGCCCCAATCATTTTGGCTGACAGGCAAAGCGGTTTAAGCGACAGTGCTCTGCAACAAATTAAAGCTTTAGGTGCTACAAAGGCATACATCATTGGCGGCAGTGGTGCTATCCCTGCAAACATTGAAGAGCAGCTTAAAACAGTGGACGAAATGTTTGCCTCAAGCCGCGTTTCTGGCGAGAACTACTGGGACACTTCACTTGCATGCGCCTCGAAAATTCAGCAGCATGCAGGCAGCGCTGCTTCAAGTGATGTTATTGTTGCAATGGGCACAAACTTCCAAGATGCTCTTTCAATTTCAAGCTTCGCATACAAATACAAGCTTCCAATCTATCTTGAAACAGACGATTTACATGGCAGAAACTTAACTGTCACAGCACAAGGTGCTATTAAAAGCACCATAGGAAGCAGTGGCATAATTTATGTTCCAGGTGGCCCTGGTGCTGTGAGTGAGGCTAGTGTTGAAGATGTGTTCACGGGCAGCAACGTGCAGCGCATTTATGGCGAAGACGGTTTTGAAACATCGAACGAAATTGCGCTTTGGATGGTTGAGCACAACAAGCTTTCTGCAAGCACTGTTGCAATTGCAAATGGTGCTGAAGGCCCAAAAGGCACAGATGCGCTGGCAGGTGCTGCATTAGCTGGGCAAGCAGGGGGCGTAATTTTGCTTGCAAACATAAACGAGGGCTGTGGTACAACTAGCATGGCAACACTTGAAGGCTCTTATGTGAAAGACTTACAGGAAAAACCAGCGTTTTTCATTGAAAAGCAAAAGGACATAAAGCAAGCGTTTGTTTTAGGTGGCACAACTGTAATGCCTGCTTCCATTATTGATTATGCAAAAATTATTCTTTGGAACTACTACAAAGTTGTGTTTAATTCAAATGGCGGAGGTGAAGTAAATGCGCAGAGTGTTTGGAAAAACTCACATGCAGTGAAGCCTGAAGACCCAACACGCGAAGGCTTTACGTTCGTCGGATGGTACAAGGATGAAAACTTAACTGAACCTTTTAACTTTGAAACCGACACAATAACTCAAACGACCACACTTTATGCTAAGTGGCAGGATTTTAGGCCAAGCATTGCTGAGCAAACAATAGAAGTCTCTGGCAGCGAGGGCTTAATTTATACTGGCAGCGAGCAGAAACCAACCGTTAAGGTTACCAGCACTGAAGGCGTTGAGCTTAGCGAGGGCAGTGACTTTACACTTGAGTATAAAAACAATAAAAATGCAGGGCAGGCAACAATTACAATTGCGGGCACGGGCATATATAAAGGCAGCGTTGACAAGCAATTTACAATTGCAAAAGCAACCATTAAAGCGCTTTCGCTAAAAGCTGCTTCAACAACTTACAACGGAAGTGAACAAGTGCCAAAAACAACCATTGAAACTGACTCAGGTGCAAACCCGGTGCAGAACGAATGCACTTTAACTTACACAAAACAAGATGATCCTACCTTTAGCGGCAAGCCTAAAGCTGCTGGTAAATACACTGTTCAGGTGTCTGCTAGTGAAAACGGTAACTTTACTGGCACAGCTTCTGCCACATGGGAAATTGAACAGTTGCTTGCAACCATAAAGTGGGAAGGCACAACATTTACCTACGATGGCAACTCTCATGCAGCAAGTGCCAGCGTGTCGAATAAGGTTGAAGGCGATGATGTACAAGTTGAAGTTAGTGGCCAGCAAATAAACGCTGGACAAAACTACACTGCAAAAGCAACTGGTTTAGCAGGCAGTGCTAAAGCAAACTATAAAATGCCCAGTGCTGAACAATCAACAACATTTGCAATTAACAAAGCTACAATAAAGGCACTAGCGTTTGACAACGCATCAACAACTTATAGTGGCAGTGAGCAGGCGCCAAAAGTTGCAAGCATTACAACTGATACAACTGCCACACCTAGCGAGGGCGACTACATGCTAACTTACACGAAGCAAAATGATACAGCATTTAGCGGAAAGCCTAAAGGCGCAGGCACGTACACAGTTAGCATTTCAGCAAACGAAGGTACAAACTTCACGGGCACAGCTACTGCAACTTGGGTAATTGAAAAAGCCACGCCGACCGTTACATTTACAAGTGCAGGCGATAGTGCAACAAACCCTGTAGTGGTTGATAAAGATTCAAATTCAACAACTCAGGGCATTTCAAATTTTATCTCGTTTACTTCAGCTTCAGATGCTTCAAAATTATACCCTGCATACACTGTGAAAAATGGCGATGTTGATGTTGAAGGGGTGCTTACGTTTACAGAAAACGAGGGCAGTTCGTTTAACAATAAATTCGAGGACACAAAAGCTAAACCATATGGTGTTACTTTCACACCAACTGGTGCTGATAGCAGCAATTACAACGAGGTGAAGGGCACGAATACCACCGACCCAGTTACCTCGCCAGTAATTTATGTACAAGTTCAAAAACCAAGCACTTATTTCTTGGCATCGGCAAGCTTGCTGAATAGCGTTTCTGCTGACACTAATAACATTACCGACAAAAATGAGCGTGCGCTTGCTTTAGCAAAAGAAGTAAAGGAAAATGCACTTAAGAGTTCAACTGCGGTGTTTGTGTCGCAAACTCAACTTAGCAGCGATGTTGAAACCATGGTGGCCGAGCAAAACAATGGCAAAACTGCTGCTGACGCTGGCACTGTGCTTGCAAAGTACAAAGCATACATGAATGAAGCGAACGATGAAGTGCACCTTTACACCGCATATGGCTCGAGCGCAAGTGCTTGGGCGGATGCAGGTAATGCTTCAGGTGCAGACGCTAACAAGTATGCAGAATTTCGCATAGTTCAAGTGGGGCAGCATGTTGCTGGCTCAAGCGGTGTTAGCAGCGATGATAGTGTGCTTACATTTCATGCGACACACAGTTTAACTAGTGCGTGCAACCTAATAGAGCCAGACAGCGGCGCAGATGGTTGGGGCAGTAGTGCATTACGCGCTCAGTTGCAAGAAGGCGGGAGTTTTTACGACAACTTCCCTAGTGAATTTACAAGTAACATAAACAAAACTACGAAAGCATATACCACCTGCAATGCAAGCCATAGTGTCGCAAACTCAAGAGATAAATTCTTTTTGCTGTCTTATTCAGAGCTTTGCAACAGCGATTCAACATACGAAAGCCATGCTCCGAAAGCTAGCAGCGAGGGTGTGCAGTATGATTATTACAAAAACAAGGGGGTTTTAGGAAATGCTGGAAACACCCTGTTAGCTAGCATGTACCAAACCCGTGCAGGTGCAAGCCCGCTTAATTCAACTGCAGCAAGCTGGTGGTTGCGCTCGCCTCACATGCATGACACAAACAGCTTGTTTAGCGTTGATGCGAACGGCAACCCAAGCAACAATACTAGCGCTTGGAATGCTATAAGTGTCACACCAGCGTTTTGTTTTGGGGCAGACACAACATGGGCAACAAGCGGTATAGATGGCAAAGTTACAATTAAAAACCCCACCGACAACACTAAATACGAAGTCAGTGTAAATTACAGCACAACTGAAGGTGCTGGCAGCCCGCTTTCAAATGCTAAAATTTCGTTTAGCGAAAGTGGTGAACTTGAGGTGGTGTCGCCTAATAAAAATACGGATGCGATGGATTTCATAGTAACTGTTACAACAGCCGATGCCACGCCTAGCCCCAAAGGTGGCATTTCAGTCGCTGTAAAAAGCTCCACTGGCAGCATAATTGCTAATGGCTACACCCTAGCCCCAACAATTACTAGCAACTACACAGGTTTAGCTTTAGGCCAATTCCGTGCACACAATTTCGTTAGCTGGTCAAATGAACAAACGTGTGGGGGTTGCTGCGAGTGCAACAAATTTAATGTTAAACAGGGGCAATGTAGTGTTTGTGCAGGCAAAACTGTTACACAAGTTACATCAATTCCAAAAGGTCATGTAAGCACTGACGGCACATCGGCTCTTACAAACTATGGTTCTGGCAATGTCGCTAAGCAGTGCTCACAGTGTGGGCATGTGTTGTTTGGCAACTATGAACAGGATGGCAGCACAAGCAATGGCGCAGAAGCTATTGAGTGGGCAAAAATAGGCGAAGAGTCTACAGATTCTAGCGGCAGCAAAACACAAAAGCTTATGAGTTTGTATGGCTTAGATTTTGTGCAGTGGAACAAAAGCATTGATGACGGTAATTCCTGGTCGGGCGCATGCAACGTTCGCTCATGGCTTAATAATACTTTCTATGCAGCTGCATTTAGCATTAGCGAGCAAGCAAAAATTGCAAACACCTCGCTTGCCGATGTGGTTACAACAGATAAAGTGTTTTTGCTTTCAACTAGCGACGTGGCGGAACTAGCGGACGCCCAAAAGTTATGCTTGCCCACCACAAAAGCTCTAGCGCAAGGCAGCTATGACTACGGTACAGGCGGTGAATGCAATTGGTGGCTGCGCTCGTCTGCTAACCATGCTAATTATGCGCTAGCAGTAACTTACGAAGGACGGGTTGATAGCACAGGTGGGCTAGTGTATAGCCCAGCTTATGCTGTGCGTCCCGTGCTCAATGTGGCACTTTAGCTTGCGCTTTGTGCGCTAGTAACTTAGTGGCTGTGCTTGTAAAATGTTGTTTGCAAGTTCTAAAAGCAGTGAAACTTGTATTGTTTGCTTTCTTGTGTAAAATAAGCAAATTGTGTGCAATGCACTTAAGTTTGACTTAAACATATGGCGTGGAGGACGAGATGCCAAATAGTGTAAATGAACATTTAGCTGTTATTAAAGTTGTTGGTGTTGGCGGCGGCGGCACCAATGCGGTAAACAGAATGGTTGAAGCTGGCGTTAAAGGCGTTGAGTTTATTGCTGTTAACACCGACCGTCAGGCACTTTTAATGTCTAATGCCGACAAAACCGTTCACATTGGCGAAGAGCTTACCCGTGGTCTTGGCGCTGGCGCTAACCCAGAAATTGGTTGCCAGTCGGCGGAGGAGTCACGCACAGAAATTTCTGAGGCTCTTGCGCAAGCCGACATGGTTTTTGTAACAGCAGGCGAAGGTGGCGGCACAGGTACAGGCGCAGCCCCAGTTGTTGCAGAAATTGCACGTGAAGAAATTGGTGCGCTAACAGTTGGCATTGTTACACGCCCGTTTTCATTTGAAGGGCGCACCCGCCGCAACCAAGCAGACCAGGGCATTCAATTGCTTGCGCAAAAAGTTGACACCCTAATTGTCATCCCGAACGACCGCTTGCTTGAAATTGTTGATAAAAAAACAAGCATGCTTGATGCTTTCCGCATTGCGGATGACACACTGCGCCAAGGTATTCAAGGCGTTACCGATTTAATTACTATTCCAGGTTTAATTAACCTCGACTTCGCTGACATTCGCACTGTCATGAAAGACGCTGGCACTGCTATGATGGGCATTGGCGTGTCCTCTGGCGAAAACCGCGCGCTTGATGCTGCACAGCAAGCCACAAACTCAGCGCTGCTTGAAGCTTCCATTGCAGGTGCTTCGCGCGTGCTGTTCTCAATTGCAGGCGGCGCCGATTTAACGCTTACAGAAGTTGACGAGGCTGCACGCACAGTTGAAGCTTGTGCCGATGAAAACGCAAACATTATTTATGGTCAAACAATCGACGATCAAATGGGCGACAGCGTGCGCATTACTGTAATTGCCACTGGCTTTACGGGCAATGAGGGCAAGCAGTCTTCCATGGATTTCTCGAACCAACAAAACCTAATTTCGTCAGCAACAAAAAACAACACATCAAAAGCAAGGCACCAAGAAACTTACAGTGCCCCTGCTAGAACCCAAGTTTCACCGTCAGCGTCAACATCATCGGGGCGTCTGTCTGACGAAAACTACATCCCTGATTTCTTGAAACGCCAAAGTTAAGGCAGTGCACGTTTAAGGTTGCAATTGCTTTGAAAAGCTTACCAAAACCACAGTTGAGCGCGCGTCATTTTGGCGCGCGCCGTGTTTTTGCCTACACCGACAGTGCCCTGTTTGATGCGTGTGGTGTTCGCATTGCGTTTACGTCGCGCGAAGGGGGAGTGAGCGAGGGCAATTTTGCTTCCTTAAACTTAGGGCGCAACACAAACGATGCTAAAGCTAATGTTTTGGCGAACACTAAAATTTTGCAGGAAGCATTTGGCATCTGTGGCATGCCACTAGTTGTTCCAAGCCAAGTTCATGGCACAAACTTTGTTAGCGTTGAAAGTGCCAATGAACAGCATGTTTCTCAAGTTGCCACAGTGGCGCATGAAGGCGCGGATGCTGTTGTGGTTTCCTGCTTGGGCGCTGCTACATACCTTTGCTTTGCCGACTGTGTGCCAGTAATTCTGGTTTCGCCAACTGGAACATTTGCTGTTTGCCATGCTGGCTGGCGCGGCGTTGTTGCGGGTATCGTACCAAAGGTTCTAAAGCACATGCTTTCACTTGATGTGGCTTCTAACACAAGTGCTTGTGCAAAGGAGTTTGCTGCAGAATACAACGCATACATTGGTCCGCACATTCGTGAATGTTGCTTCGAGGTTGGTGAAAGCACAAAAAAGCAGTTTGAAGAAACCTGTTCAGGTGCGTGCATTGTAAACAACAATTATGTAAGCATGTCTAAGGCGTTGGTAAATCAATTAACAGCACTAGGAGTTAGCAGTTCGCGAATTTGCGATGTTGGCATTTGCACAAAGTGCAATTCGAACAAATTCTTTTCATATCGTGCAAGTAATGGTGTTTGTGGCAGGCATGCCGCAATAGCATTTCGGAGGTAAATAAATGTCATTTAGCGAAAATTATCAGTACTTTTACGACGAGCTAAAAAAAGCGTGTGCTGCTAGCGGGCGAAGTGTAGCAGATGTGAAATTGGTAGCAGTTTCAAAAACGGTTGGAGTTCCTGAAATTCAACAGGCAATAGCTGCTGGTTTGCACGACTTTGGTGAAAACCGCCCAGATTGCCTGCAGGAAAAAGCCGAAGCCCTTCCAAACGAAACGTGGCACTTCATCGGCAACATTCAGTCGCGTAAAATTCCTGAAATTGTAAAGCATTCCAGCATGGTTCATTCGCTGTTTAAAGAAAGCCACTTGGCAAAATTTGATGCAGCTGCCAAAGAAATTGGTAAGGTGCAAGACGTGCTGCTTGAGGTTAATGTGTCTGGCGAAGAAAGCAAATCGGGGCTTGAGCCAGGTCAAGTGCGTGATGTTTTGCTAAAAGCTTGCGAGTTTGAAAACATTCGTGTTTGCGGGCTTATGACCATGGCGCCGTTTGCAGGGCCAGGTCCTGCCATGAAAACGTTTAAGGGTTTGCGTGAGCTACGCGATACACTGAAAAGTGAACTTGATGCGCAACATGCCAAGCATTTCAATGAACTTTCTATGGGAATGAGTTCAGACTGGCTGCAAGGAGTTATTGCAGGGGCTACTATTATACGTGTAGGCAGGGCTTTGTTTACCAATGAATTTAGAAGGTAGTTTTATGCTACACTGCTTAACAAAAATGCAGCGGGTTAAATTCCCGTTAAGAAACGAACTAGGAGTTAAGTTATGCCTTTTCCAAAATTAAATGCCGGCTCTTCATCGGGCTTTTTAGATGAAATAAAATCGAAGCTTGGTTTTGCATCCAATTCAGCATATCCAGGCGCAGGCCACAGCCGCTATGGCTCATCAAATGGTTCTTACGACAACTACGACGACGTTGATGATTACGACGATTACGAAGATGAAGAAGACGTACCTCAAACAAATTCGTTTAACAACAACTCGGTTGTTACTACAAGGCAAAGTGGCACTGCAAGGCATTCGTCTGCAACAGGTTTTCGCCCGGCAAAGCTTGTATCAATAGATGATGTTCGCTCACGCACAAGCACCTCTGGTGCGTCTGCTTCTCACACTTCCCCTGCTGTACGCAACAGCTCGTACAGCGCAACTCGCACGCAAGTTGGTGCTTCAGGCGCGTCTGTAGGGTATTCGCAGGGTAACGCCACTGGTAACAAAGAGCGTTCGGAAAGTTTAGACTCGCTGTTTTCAAGCACTGGTTCAACGGGCACAACAACTCAAACTGAAAACGCAAACGTAACACAGCGTGAAGCGGGTTCATCTTATAAACAGCCTTCAGTTTATTCTAGGGGCACAAGCAACTCACAGCGTTCGGTTTCTGTTATAAAGCCCACTTCTTACGAGCAGTGCGAAGGCGTTACAAAAGCGCTGAAAGGCGGCAATGTTTGCGTGCTTGCGCTAAGTTCAACCGACCCAGCACTTGCAAGGCGCGTGCTTGACTTTGCGTTTGGTGCTGCCAGTGCGCTAAGTGCAAGCGTTGATTGCCCAGCCGATAAAGTGTTTGTAATTTCACGCGGTGCTGCCCTCAGCACAGCCGAGCGCCAAAATTTAGCTAAGCAAGGCATTTTGTAAACAGGTTTTAGTTTTGGTAGTTGTTGGCATTTTGGTTAGCGTTTGGTAGGTCTATTTAATGTATGCTTTAAAGTCATTAATTTATGCATTGTCAAATGCCTACAGCATGGTCATTTTTGTGTACGTAATGCTGTCATGGTTTCCAACATCTACAGGCGTTTTGGCAAACATAAATAATGTGCTTGGCAAAATTTGCGACCCTTACCTAAATTTGTTCAAGCGTTTTATTCCGCCAATTGGTGGCGTGGTAGACATTTCACCAATTTTAGCTTTGCTTGTTTTGCAATTTGGTGTACGTTTCATTATTTCTGTTTTATAATCAATTGAAGTTTTTAACTCAAGGTAAACGAAAGGTTTCATTATGGCACTTACAGTAGATGATGTTAATAACGTTAGTTTTTCCATCGACCGAAAAGGCTATGACGTCGATGAAGTTGATGTGTTTCTAGAGCAAGTTGCCAATGAAATCGATGCATTAAATAAGCAAATTCAAAGTTTGGAGCAGCAGCTTGACAGCGTTGATAGCATGGCTGGCTTTGACACCGTTACAGCCGATGCAGAAAACAGTGCGGATGCGAGCGCATCTGCATCTCACGTGCGCGAAGGCGATGAAGCCGCACTTACTGAAGATGAAAAGGACAGCCGCATTGCCGAGCTTGAAAGCAAGCTAAATGAAAAGAATGCAGATGACAATGCCATTGCACAAGCGTTAATTATTGCGCAGCGCTCTGCTGATGAAATTACGTCGAACGCAAAGGCTGAGGCTGCTACAACAATTAAGGATGCTGAAGACGAAGCAAATCGCATTCTTAACAAAGCCGAAAACGACAAGCAAAAAGTTATGGATGCAATTCGTGAACTTGAGAAAAACCGCGAAGATGCTCGTGAGGAATATCGCAGCTTGCTAACCGACTACATTACAGATGCAAACCGCAAGCTTGCTGAAATTGGCGACAAACCTTCTGCTGCTTCGCGCTCTTACTTTGCTGAGGGTGTGCAAAGCACTTCTGCTCCGTCTTCTGCTGGTGCACATGCGTCAAATGCTGCTGCATCTGACGTTAGCCAGCAGCCGTCTAATTCAGGGTTTGTTGCAAACTCAACTGAAGCACCAGCGCCTGTTGCGTCCACTGTTGAAAAAGACCTCTCTGGTTTTGGCGATGCAGCCGATGCGTTTGATATGGACGACTTAGATTAGTTTTACCTTTCTTTAGACCCTGCATTTGTTTGCAGGGTCATTATTTTTATTTTAACAAAAGGGCTTAACGCTCTTTTTTGCTTTTTATTAGGGGGTTTTTAAAACATGCCAGTTAATTTGCGTGGGCGTAATTTTTTGAAGTTGCTTGATTTCACAAGCCAAGAAATTGATTACCTTTTAGTTCTAGCGAAAAACTTCAAGGACATGAAGCGTGCGAATTTGCCTCATGCGCGCTTGAATGGCAAAAATGTTGTGCTTCTGTTTCAGAAAACATCCACGCGCACACGCTGCTCGTTTGAGGTGGGTGCCATGGACCTTGGCATGGGTGTTACAAATTTGGACGCTGCAAGCTGCCAGCTTGGCACAAAGGAGTCGCTTGAAGACACAGCACGTGTGCTATCTAGAATTTACGACGGCATTGAATACCGCGGCTTTGACCATTCCGAAGCTGAAACGCTTGCTGCTGCCAGTTGCGTGCCTGTGTGGAACGGGCTTACAAACCAGTGGCACCCAACGCAAATGCTGGCCGACGTTTTAACGCTTCGGGAAGAATTTGGCACGAACTTGCACGGGCGCAAACTGGTGTTTTTAGGCGATGCTAAAAACAATGTTGCCCGCTCGCTTATGGTCGCCTGCGCAAAAATGGGCATCAACTTTGTTGCTGCTTGTCCGCTCACTTGTGCACCAGATGCTGCTCTTGTTCAAACTTGTACGCAAATTGCAAAAGAGCATGCAAGCACAATTGAAGTTTGCGAGTGTGCGCAAAAGGCATGCGAAGGCGCCGATGCAATTTATACGGATGTGTGGGTGTCGCTTGGTGAGCCTGATAGCGTTTGGCAAGCGCGCATTAACGAGCTTTTGCCATACAAAGTTACGAGTGAGCTTATGGCGCTGGCAAAGCCCAATGCAATTTTTATGCACTGTTTGCCTGCGTTTCACGACACAAACACCACAGTTGCCAAAAAGCAGAAGGAAAAGTTTGGTTTAAGCGAGCTTGAAGTAAGCGATGAGGTTTTTCGCTCGGCAAAGTCGCGTGTGTTTGACCAAGCTGAAAACCGTATGCACACAATTAAAGCTGTAATGTATGCAACGCTGGCATAATGTTGTCCGATAAAACTTCATTCAATGCTATTATTTATGTTCACAGTCAATTTAATCAGAATTATTAAGGCTTTTTAAAAATGCAAATTAAACATCAACTTGAAAACTTGGTAAATGAAGCAATAAGTGCTGCTTGTGCGGCAGGTCAGCTTTCGTTAAGCGAAAATGTTGAAGCGGCACTTGAGCGCCCTCGTGATGTATCAAACGGAGACTGGGCGTCAACTGTTGCCATGCGCTCGGCTAAGCTGGCGCATAAAAACCCACGTGAAATTGCGCAGATTATTGTTAACAACATCCCTGAAAACAACGTTATTGAAAGCGTTGAAATTGCAGGCCCTGGCTTCATTAACTTTAAGCTTACTAACTTCGCGCTTCAAAGTGTTGTTGAAACTGTGCGCGAACATGGCTTTAATTTTGGCAAGCACACGCTTGCTCCAGGCGAAAAGTGTCGCATAAACCTGGAGTATGTTTCTGCAAACCCAACAGGGCCTATGCACGTTGGTCATGGCAGGTGGGCAGCGCTTGGCTGCGCCATTGCTCGCATTATGCGTCATGCGGGCTTTGAAGTTGAAGAGGAATACTACATAAACGACCACGGTGTGCAAATGGAAGTTTTTGCCCAGTCGGTTTCTGTGCGCTATTTGCAGCTTTTGGGCCAAGACGTTCAAATGCCTGAAAACTGCTACGGCGGCAGGTATGTTATTGACATTGCACAGGGCATAATTGATGCCGACGGTAAAAAGTGGCTTAGTGTAAGCGATGCTGAACGCACGTCAGCATTCCGTGAGATTGCTTATGCACAAATGCTCAAGCAAATTAAAGCAACGCTTGCTGAATTTGGCACAAACTTTAGCGTTTGGTTTAGTGAAAGTTCGCTTTATGAGCCTGGTGAAAGCGGCAAAACACCTGTTGAAGAAGCGCTTGAAAAAATGCGAAGTGCTGGCTACATTTTTGAAAAGGACGGTGCCACTTGGTTTCGCTCCACTGAATTTGGCGATGACAAAGACCGCGTGCTAGTTAAAGAAAATGGCGATTTCACTTACTTTATGTCGGACATGGCGTACCACCTAAACAAGGTCAACCGTGGCTTTGACAAACTCATTGACATTTGGGGTGCCGACCACCACGGCTACATTAAGCGTTGCGAAGCTATGCTTGCAGCGTTTGGGCATGCGGGCAAGCTCGAAGTTGTGTTGGGGCAGCTTGTGAACTTGTTTCGTGACGGAGCGGCCGTGCGCATGTCAAAGCGCACGGGTGAGATGGTTACATTTCAAGAGCTAATTGACGAAGTTGGTGTTGACGCAACACGCTTCTTAATGCTGTCACGCTCAAGCGACCAACCAATCGATTTCGACATTGAAGTGGCAAAGAAAAAGGACGCTTCAAACCCGGTTTACTATGTGCAATACGCTCATGCACGCATCTGCTCAATTTTGCGCAAAGCGTACGCTGAACAAAACGGTGGCACAGACGGCATGAAAGCTGCAGAAATTGCAGGCAAAATAATTCCTGAAAACGTTAACTTAGCAGCACTTACGCATCCATCTGAACTTGCACTAATGCGCGAGTTTGACAATTTCAGTGAACTCGTTTTAAACGCAGCGCGCGACCGTGCGCCATACCGCATTGCAAACTATTCAACAAAGCTTGCAAGTGCGTTTCACCAGTTCTATACAAACTGCCACATTTTAAACGAGCCTGCTGAAGTGTGCGAAGCACGCTTGGCACTGGCGGATGCGTGTCGCATTGTGCTTGCACTTTCATTGTCGCTTATTGGCGTTAGTGCGCCTGAGCGTATGTAACTCATAAGTTGTAGGCTGGTTTTTAAAGTGCTGCTTCAGCTTGAAAGCATTTCAAAGTCGTTCGGTGGGCGCACTCTGTTTGAAAACGTGTCGCTTCGTTTGCAGCAATACGACAGAGTTGCACTTGTTGGACCTAACGGTGCTGGTAAAACCACGCTTCTAAACATAATTTCTGGGCGGGAAGATGCCGATAGTGGCAAAGTTATTGTATCTAGCACATCGCAAGTGGGCTACCTTGAGCAAGAAGCAATTGAAATGTGTGAGCGGTCCATTTTCGATGAAGTAATGTCTTCGCAGACCGCTGTCTTGGCTGCTGAGGAGCGCCTTAAAAAACTGGAAGCAACACTCGGCGAAAACCCGTCGCAAGCTGAACTTGCTGCATGTGGGCGTGCACGTGATGAATACGAAGCTCTTGGCGGCTACACAATTGAAGCGAAGGTTAGAAGTGTGCTGTTTGGCTTAGGCTTTGGCGAGGCCGAAATGCAAATGCTTACAACCAGCTTTTCAGGCGGCTGGCAAATGCGCATAGCACTAGCAAAGCTTTTAGTCAAAAGCCCAGAGGTTTTAATGCTTGACGAGCCAACAAACCACCTAGATCTTGAAAGTGTTAAGTGGCTTGAAGGCTTTTTGCGCCAGTATGAAGGCGCTGTTATTGTTGTTAGCCACGACCGTGAATTTATGGACAACATTGTGGGCAAAGTGGCTGAAGTTGCTTGGGGCACAATTAATGTTTACAGTGGCAACTACACTGCCTATTTAAAGCAGCGCAAGCTGCGAATTGAGCAAATGCGCTTAAAGCGTGAGAAGCAGCTTGAGCAAATGAAGCACTTGCAAGCTTTCGTGGACCGCTTTCGCTACAAGGCCACAAAGGCACGCCAAGCGCAAGAGAGGCAAGCTAGGCTCGATAAATTGCAAGAGGAACTTGTCGAAGTGCCCGAAGATGAAAAACCTATTCACTTTCAGTTTAAACAGCCGCCCAGAACAGGCAGCGAAGTTGTTCGTGCGCGCGGTGTTTCCAAAAGTTACGGCAGCAAAAAAGTTTATGACAACTTGGATTTTACGATGTATCGCGGCAACAAAGTTGCGCTTGTGGGGCCAAACGGTGCTGGTAAATCAACGCTATTGAAAATGATTGCAGGCGTTAGCAAGCCCGATGCTGGCACCATAGAATACGGTGAGCATGTAAGCTACACTTATTACGCACAGCACCAGCTTGAGGAGCTTCACGAGGGCAACACAGTGTTTGAAGAACTTGACTTAGTTGCCCCAGGCTGGACAATTTCGCAGGTGAGGGGCTTGCTTGGTGCGTTTTTGTTCAAAGGTGATGCCGTAAACAAGCGTGTGAGTGTGCTTTCTGGTGGCGAAAAATCGCGCTTGGCGCTTGCAAAAATGCTTGTTGCGCCAAAGCCGCTTTTGTGCTTGGACGAGCCCACAAACCACCTTGACATTTCAAGTGCTAACGTGCTTGAGGAAGCGCTGCAGGCATTCGAAGGCACAATATTGCTTATCACGCA
>CAYVDR010000013.1:6693-14794 GCA_964450625.1 uncultured Senegalimassilia sp. | reverse complement strand
TCAAAGAAGTAGCCGTTGATGGTGAACAAGTTTGTTGCCTCAATGTTGGGGTTAGTGTTCACAAGCAAAACAACACTCTTGTTTTTGCCAGCAAGTGCGGCACCAGAAAGCGCGTCAACACCGTTTGTTGAAAGCCCGCCGTTTGCAACAACTGCTGTAGAAGGGTTCAAGTACGTAGTACCTTCAGTATCACCGTGTGTTGTTAGCCACTCAGCAATAACGTTAGATGTGTCGTAGCCGCTCTCGCCTGCAAGACGCGTTACGCGATTCTCGCCAACCTTACCCTCGACAGAATCTTTAGTAATAGCCCCTGTACCGCCTGGCACAATCACTTTAGCGTTTGCAAAGTCGCCAGCTGTTAGAAGAGAAATTGCATCTGCTGTAAGTGCACGACCGTCAGCAGTTTCAGCTGAGCTTTCAAGCAGAATTGGAATGTGGTATGCATATGCAAAGGAGCTTATGGAAAGCGCATCTTGGAAGTTGTCACACATGGACACTATGGCTTTGCTAAAGTCGCTCTCGCCTGCTGCCTTCTTTTCAGTTACAAGGCGTTTTGCACACTCAACAGATGTGTCCTCGGCACCATTGCCAAACACACGCTCAACTTTGCCTTGGCCAACAAGTTGCTCAGCAGCTGTTTGAACTGCCGCTTTAATGGCGCCCTCACCACCAATGATAACAACTTTTTCAGCACCTAGGCGCTGGATTTCATCGGATGCAGCTTGGCTTAGCTCCGTTGAGCTTGTAAGCAAAATTGGGGCATTCCAAATGCCAGCCAAACCTGTGGCGCTCATTGCATCTTTGAAGTCGTCGTCTTTGCAAAGGACAACGGTTTTAGCACCATTTGGGAAGGCTTCTGCTGAAATTGCAGCACTCGTTTGCGTTTGGTCGTCGCCTGCTAGGCGCATAACGTTTGTGCCAAGACCAGGCACAAGTGCGCTTTCAAATGCAGCCACAGCAGCGTTTAGCGTGCTCGCTGCAGCGTCAACATCTGCCTTTGTTAAAGGCGTTTTTGCAGCTGTTGCTTGTGCAGCAGCAATGGCAGCATTTAGAGTGTCTAGGTTTGCCTGTGTTGTCCAACCCTTGTTCGATGGAACATCTTTGCCGTCTGTTGATATATATGCATTTGCAATTGCACTATTAGCTGCGCTGATTGCATCGGTAATGGCTTGAGTGTTAGCAGACACAACATTAAACGTTGTTTTCAGCGTGCCAGTGTACACACCAATGCCTGTAATTTCTGCAGTGTATGTGCCAAGTTGAGTGATGTCAGTAACTTCAGCACCACTTGCATCCATAAACTTCACAGTGTAGGCAGAACCATTCTCTAGCGTTTTGCCGTCCTTCGTTTCAACTTTCAAAGCACTTGAAATTGTGTCAAGCAAATTGTTTGCTGTGTATTCAACATCTTCGATTGTGGCTTTGCCGTCTGCAATGGATGTAGGGCCAGTTGAATCGGCCTGAATTGTTAAGTAGCTGCAGCACGACCAGTAACGCATGCCTGCAGCTTCCTTGTTTTGGTACATTTCCTTTGAAATGCCGTAAAGAATGCGTGGCATGGTGTTTTCGTTTTTGTTCTTGATGTTGTAGGTTTGTGCGTCTGCAGCTGTTAGCGTCTCGCCACTGCCAGTGCTGCATGAATTTTCAGTCAGCGACAAAACAGCAGGTGCAGGGCTTGTTGTGTCTGGGTCGTTTGAATCTGGACCACTTGCATTAGGGAAGAAGTAGCACTGGCTTGCAATTGTGTCATAGCTTATGGTTTGCGCTGCTTTACCAGGAGAAGCTGGGTCATCGCCACCATAAATTAGGTTTGCACCACTCTTCCACACATCAGATGCACCAGCGTCTTTAAACAAATCGGCAAGTGTTACGTATTCAGATGTGGAAGAAACACGCCACATGTTGCTCTTGTAGAACATACCAGAAACTGGCTCACCTTCGCTCTTTAGCTTCCAAAGCTCAGAGGCATTGTATTCTTTAAGCACGGTAGGTTCTTCACTTCCTTTGTAAAGTACCTGCAACTTAAAGATTGAAGGGTTCCTGTACTTAATTGTGACTGAATCAACGTTGCTTACCAAACGCCTGCCTGCAACATTGCCCGCTTTGTATTGGCCTTCCTGTGCACCTGAAAGAATGCGAGGAGCATTGGCAGTGCTTGCAGCTGCCACGTTTGCACTCTGCGCTTCAATTGCAGTTTTGCCGTTTTCGATTGCGCTGGATGCTTCCTCAAGTGCCAACACTGCAGGCACTTCTGTGCCATCTAGCGTGCTGTCAATTGCTGAAGCAGTTGTTTTACCATAGAACTTGCCGCTTTCAAGTTCAGTTGCACTTTGCTCGTTTGTGAACGAACCAGAGCCAAACTCAACAGTTGTGCCATCGTAGCTGTAAGCATCGCCTAAGCCTGCGTTTGCAAACAAGTTAGACAGTTTTACATAGCTTTTTGCAGTGGACACGTTCCAAACATCTTTCTTGATGTAGAGCGCTGACACTGGGCTTGCATCGGCCTCGGCAAGTGCTTCAACTTGCGCCTGAGTGTATTCTGCAACTTGCTTACGTGCGCCACCGTCGGCTTCTTCGTAAATTGTTAAGTAGGCTTTTACGTCAAATGTGGTTGTTGCGCTGCCAGCATATGCGCCAATGCCCGTAAGTGTGGCAGTGTATGTGCCCTTTTCAACAATTTCAGAAACGTCTTTGCCCTCAGCGTCCTTAAACGAAACTTTGTAGTCAACGCCTTCGGTTAGCTTGTTTGCATCTTTGTCAAGCACGGTAATGGCAGCTTTTGCAGCTTCACTAACATCGCTGCCAGTGTAGTAAACGCTGCTGGCTGTAACGTTTGCGCCGTCAAGCGTTTTGCTAACAATTTCAAATGTGCCAGTTGCTGTGCCTTCGTAGTTGCCCATGCCAGTTACAGTAAACGTTGCAGTACCAGCAGCGTTGTTGTTGGCGTAAGTTACCGTGTAGTCTGTGCCTTTTACAAGTTCAACACCAGCAGCGTTTTTAACCGTTAGCGCAGGCTCAACAGCACTACCAGCGTAGAGCTGTGTCTCAACACTGTCAACCCAGCTGTCTGTAATTTTGCCCTTTGTAATTTCAAATGTTGCATTTGCAGAAGATTCGCTGTAAATGCCTATGCCCTGAACAGCCACGTTAGCTGTGCCAATGTTGGTGTTGTTTGTAAACGTTAGCTCATAGTCGATGCCTTCTGTAAGCGGCGTTGTGCTGCTGCCAGCATAAACATTAACTTTTGGCTTAATTTCTTGGCTTGTGTATTCCTGTGCTGCAATTGTGTCAACATTAAACTTAACAGCTTCAGGGTTTAGCACAGGGTAGCCATTGTTGACGCTTTTGGTGTCGTCCAAGAACGCTACACCAAGCTTTGAAGCCATGCCACCGTCGCCCGTTGCTTTAAGCTCAGTATCTGTTGCACTTGTTGATTTATCAGTGACTGTTGAACTTATCTTCCCGCCCACGGAGGATGAAGCAGTGCCAGTTAACCAATAGCAATTAGTAATTGTTACGTCCGATTTAGTGTTAGCGGCGCCAAGAATGCTGCCTGCCTTAACACCCTTTTTTGATGAATTTGTAAGTTTGATACTACCAGCATTATAAGCATTTGAAATTGTTGCTTTAGCACCAGTGTTCGATGAACTATATTGAAACATACCAACAATGCCACCCGCACCACAGTAATAATTTGTAAGATTATTTATTGACCTTGCATTAACTTCACCTGTGTTGTAAACATCAGAAACTGTAACAACACTTTGGATTTTGCTTGGCAAAACTGTGCCAATAATGCCGCCGGCACTCATACTGTCCAAAGCGCCTGTGTTTGCGCACTTATAAACCTTGATGTTGTTGGCTGTTGTTGTGCTTGCGCCAACACGCCCAATAATGCCGCCAGCCGCACTGTAAGTGCCTTTAAAAGCCCCAGTGACAGCAGCGTTGTTGTAGCAAAGCGACACATTAACAGTGGCACCATTTAACACATATCCAACAATGCCGCCTGCGTAACCAGTATTGCTTGAATCGCCTGATGTAACCTGGCCTTCATTTTTGCAATCTTTAATTGTAACAACGGTTGGCACTACAACTTCATCTTCAGATGTTGCAGCGGCAGGGCCTTCAACCTGCCCAATAAAGCCTGCAACATATGTACCATCCTTTCCATTATTGCCCGTAACAGTTGCGTTGTTTGTACAACCGCTAACTGTTGTGCTACCGCTTGCATTAGCAACTAATGCGGCAAATGAACCTGCTTCAGTGGTTTCTAGTGTGCCCGCTGTTACAACATTGGAAATTGTGCCGCCGTCCACATAGCCAAACACTGGTTGTGAAACCGTGATTGTTTTGCTGCCGCCATCAAATGTTGCAGCAAATTTTGCATTCTGCGTGCCTATTGAATCAACTGCTAGCCTGCTGTCTGAGTTTGTGGCATCGATGTTTGCTGTAACAGAATATGTTGCGTTTGCAAAGCCAGCAACGTTGTTATTTATTGCAAGAGCTGCGTATTCAAGTTCGTCCTTGCTTGAAATTTCATATGGGCTTTGTTCTGTGCCTGCGCCTGTAAGCCCATCAACGGTTGTGCATTCCACGTTGAATAAAACACTGTTTGCGCCAGTGTAATTGCCAGTGCCCGTGATTGTGGCTGTGGCTTCACCTGTTGCTGCGTTGTTGGTGTACGCAACGGTAAAGTCGCTGCCTTCAACAAGTGCAACGCCTGCCTTGCTTGTTACACTAAGTTCAGGCTTAGCAGGAATGGACTTTGCTGCCCAAACATCTGCAATGTGCTTAATTTCTGCCGATGACAAATTCTGTTGGACAACTTTAAATGCAACGCTGGTTGTGCCAGTGTAAATGCCAGCACCAGTTAGTGTTGCCCTTGCGGTGCCAACATTAGTGTTATCAACGTATTCAACTGTGAAATCTCTGCCTTGAACAAGGGTTTTGCCGTCTACAACAACATTTTCAATTGTTGGCTCAAGCTTACTGCCAGTGTATTCTTGGTCGGCAACTTTGCCAATTGTTGCGTTTGCAATGCTTGCTTGTGTGACATCCTTTTGCCAATAAAGCACAGGCAAGCCGTTGTTTATTTGTGTTGCGCCGTCATCTTTTACAAACGAAGGACCAAGTTTTTCAGTTGGAAGTGCTTTAAGGGCATCTTCACTGTAACTTTGCGTTTTGTCGTTTATGGTACGCGGAGAAGTATCAATCGTTTCGTCTACACCTAAAGCATTAAGCCCTTCAACTGTTTTATACCCAGCCTCCATATTTAATGTCAAGCCACCAGTCTTCGTCGACTTACATACACCAACAAGAGCACCTGCAACACTTCCAGAAACTCCCTTGCTTGTGTTTTCGTAAGCGCCCGCAGTTATAGTGCCAGCGTTATAGCCGCCCAAAATGTTTAGCGACGACGCCTTTGCCTTTGCCCCGCCAACATATGAGCCAACTAAACCACCAGCACCATAATTAGCGTTTTGCGTTGCGCCTTCTTGTATACAACCACTAATGTTTCCTGTGTTATAGCAAGAAATTAAATTCCAGTTTGCATAACCTGATGCTTCCCCAGCGATGCCACCAGCAGACCCACCTTGAATTGTTGCCCCCGACCAAGAAGTATTTGTTGCATTTGGGGTTGATACATTGCCTGAGTTATAACAAGAATCAATGTTAAAAACAACCGAATAATCGTTATTTGTGAAAGAAGAGTTGGCAATCAAACCGCCTGCGTATGCATTATAGTTTGCCTGTGTGTTGGTAATATTGCCCGTGTTAAAACAATTTTTTAAATTTGCTTCATAACTTGCAAGGGCATAAACATAGTTAATAAGACCGCCAACTTCGCCACCAGAAATACTGCCTGTGTTAGAGCAATTGGTCATTGTTAGGTTCCAAGGTGCTGTTGCTGATTCAGTAGCCCCATATTGGTAAGCAATAATGCCAGCAGCACCAGAACCGCCACTAGAGAAGCTTGCCAAATTCTTTATTGTGCCTTCATTTTTGCAGTTTTCAAACTGTACTGGCCCTGTGATGTTTGCTGCTATGCCTGCAGCTTGGGTTGTAACCGCACCATCAGCGTCATCACCAATGGCAGCTTTGTTAGTGCAGTTTTTAAACGTTAATGTGGTGCCATAAGACTGATAAACAATGCCTGCAGCCTTCGTTGTTGCACTTGAACCTGCAACTGTGATGTTTTGGATTGTTTGAGTGTGGTTTTCAGGCGTGTTGTACTGTGGACTTGAGGAAGAGCCTGTCCAGGAAGGCCCCGCATAAAGAATTAGGGCTGAATAGTCGCTAGATCCATTGTACTTAATTGAGCCGTCTTCGTTGTAGGTGTTTCCAAGGTAACCTTCACCCTTTTTCCAACCAATTGTTATGGTGTGGCCGTCGCCATCGAAGTTACCACCGTAGTAATAGTTGTAATAGGTGGTTGTAGCCTTGCCAGTTTCTGCATTAGTACCATAAATTTTGTTTACATAGCCTAAAGAGTCGGCATGCAAATCACCGTCGCCTTCTGCGGCAATGCTGAAGTCTGCTGTAATTTTAATGTCGCCGTTTAAGTAGTTTTCATCGCCTGTTGCAATTTTGTGCGACACAAACTGCCATTCACCCTTGCTGCCAACTTGGTAAGGGTCGGCAGCTGTGCCTGTGCCTTTCACAGAACCTGCTGCACCTATAACTTTAAACGTCTTGGAGTTCGTGCCAATTACAGAAGGGTTAGCGCCTGTGATTGTTGCTGTAGCTGTGCCAGTTGCAGTATTATTTGTGTAAGTTACGTTGTAGTCCACGCCCTTCTTTAACACTGTTGAGCCGTCTTCAGCTGTAACCGTAAGCGCTGGCTCGGCTGGTTCTGTTGTGCCATAAGCCCACGTTGTGTCAATATCAGCAATTGTTGCTTTGCTTAAACTGGTTTGGGTGATTGAAAACGTTTGGCTTGTTGTTTGGCCTTCATAGCGGCCAATGCCATAAGCTGTGGCTTTTGCAGTGCTCGTGCCAGGCTGAACATTGTTGTCGTACATGACATAATAGTCTTCGTTTTCTTTAAGCGTTTTGCCATTTAGCGTTACTGTAATTGCAGGCTCAATAGCATTGCCTGTGTATGGCTGGTCGTCAATGGAAGCAATGGTTGCTGTACTGATGCTAGTGTATGTTGCAGCGCTGTCTGCCTGCCAGAACAACTGTGGGTAGCCGGTGCTGCTGTTTGCAACATACCCTACCCCAAGCGTTGCAGCACCCGCTTTAATTTGGTCTGCTGTATAAAATGGTGTCGTATATGCTTTAGGGTTGCCACCAGATGTTTCTGCTACACGGTACACATTGCCAGAAGCAGAGCTGTTTTGTTGCGCCATGTTGTTTGAGCCAATAAAGCCAATGCCTTTGTAAGAATCGGTTTTATATTGGTAGGAGCAAGCAACCAAACCTGCATCATAGCCGCCTGATGCCCTGCCTGTGTAAAAGCAGCCTGAAAGAATGCCATTTTGATGCCCCGCAATGCCACCAGCTGTGCCAATTGTGCCGTTTGAAACGTTGCCTAGTGCATAACAATTAACAATGTCTACGCAATTTCGGTAATCACTTTCGCCACCAAAAATGCCACCGCAGCCACGGCTGCCAGACCCGTTGCCTTCAATGTCAACATCTGCCCAGCAATTCATAATTTTTGGCCACTCGGCTTTTGTCATGGTTAGTGTTGCAGAAGTTTCTGAACCCTCATCAGTATTAGAAACGCCAACAATGCCGCCGCCAACACGAGCAACCACGCTGCCTTCAACGCCTAGCGTTTTAACAACGCCCCCTTTACCAATGGCACAAATTAGACCTTGGTAGCCATCGTAGTTAGTTGCACAATTAACGCTGCCATCAACGTTTAAGCCGCTGATTGTGTAGCCTTGCCCGTCGAACGTACCCTTCCAAGCAACCTGGGCGTATGTGCCATTGCTTGCACCTTGGCCACCGCCACCCCAGTTGTTAAAGTCTGAAATTGGGTCAAAGCGCTTATTGTTTAAGTTAATGTTTTTGCCAAGCTTAATGGTTTTGCCTTGGAAGTTGTCTTGAGTAATGCCCTCAGCACGAGACTCACGCTTGCCGCCTTGCCAAC
>CAYVDR010000013.1:3586-6593 GCA_964450625.1 uncultured Senegalimassilia sp. | reverse complement strand
CGCTGTCAGCTTCTTGTGCAGCCCCAACACTTTCCTGCCCTGCTGCCTGGTTTGTTTTAGCCAGCGCAGTTGCATTTGGCAGCGCCAATGACATTGCAAGTGTTAGCGAGCACAGAACAGCCAACACCTTGTGCCACAAGCTGTTTGCCTGCATGCTTTGTTTACCTACCATAATTCAACCTTTCTATGAATGGGTTTATACTTGTTTGAGGATTGTAACGCTTGGCGCCACTTTCAAAAAAAAAACGCAAACAGCCGTTCAGGTTTTTTAAAGAACTGAACTAGCAGGGCTTTCGGCTAAAATATTCATGCAAAAACGTACATGTGTGCACACCTAAAATTCATATATTGTTCTGGAAAGAGGGTTAATAAATGAAAGCAAAATTAAGGTCATAACTTTGTAATTCTTGAAAAATCAACCACTCGTAAACATTTTCGTTACTTTTAACTAAAATATTAAAAAATCTCGAACAAATATTTTTCTATTTTGTTATAATATGTTTCACAGAGCGTGAATTCCACGCCATCATGTCTTTAAATGGGGCTGGTTTTATGGACGATTTAAAGCTTAAGATTGTTGGTCTTGTTCAACTGCTTGGGAAACCTGTAACCCTTGATTTTCTGTGCGATGCCTTCAATGACACGCCGCGCGAACAAATTGCAGTTAGCGTTGTTGAATTATGCACCGAGGGCGCTGTCACTATGCAAGCCGATGGCATAAAAATAAGCGAACGGCGCTCTAAAAACTCCCCCAAGCTTGAAGACAAACAAAGCTACGACGAGGAAAAACACGTTGTATCGCTTGGTCAAACCGATTATGACGAAAACGAGTACAATGAACTTAACGAATTTGACAGCTTTGACAATGCCACTGAAGCAGACGAAGGCGAAACATCAAGCACCAGCAACCCTGAAAACACAAACCATGCAAGCAAAACAAATTCTAATAAAGCACTAAAACCTAAAAAGCTTAAATCCAAAAAGTACATTTCATCTAAGGTACTTCACATAAATGACTTATGTGAAAACCTGCCGCTACCAGGGCGAATTTTAAAATTTCTAAAAATAAACAATATTAAAACACTTCACGACTTAGTAAAAAATGAAAACAGGCTTTTTGTTATTGAAAACCTAACAACATATGATATTGAAGCGCTTCGTGACTGTTTGCATTCGGGTACAGGCCCTGCGCTTGATGCAGGCGTGCGCGAATGGAAGGCTTTGCAGCGCCAATACGAAAACTCTGAGTATGTGTTTGATGGGTATGGTTTTTTAGAGCTTGTTCCAGCCTCACTGCGCCTAGAAGACCCTTTTAGTTTCGACTTAGATGCATTCTTTAATTCGTTTGGTAAAAAAACAATCGAAACTGCTAAGGCAATTAAACAAAAATTCATGGACAACCACTACTGGATTTGCAAGCCATCAGCAAAAATTCTGCTTATGTACAATGCAAAAAGGGCACTGGATACATATGGCTCGCAACAAAAGGCGGTAGATGAAGTTTACGCAGATTTATCGGAAGACGGCAGGTTAAACAACATTTGCCAACGTCGAATTCGCATGCGGCTTGACCTTGCCCTAAACACATCGGATGAGCAGGAACGCAGTTTCTATGTGCCCGAAGGCACTGGCTGGGAGCGTGCTGTAGCAAATGAATGCTCAAACAACCCGCGCGTTTCAATTGATGTCGAACACAGAAAAGTTAACGTGCGCCCACTGCGGTTAACCGAGTGGCTTGAACAAAATAACTTTATTGAATTTGATGTCTTAAAAAAGCGTCTTTGCGGGCAAACGCTTCAAGAAATTGCAAGCGACATGGCAATTACACGCGAGCGTGTGCGCCAGCTAACAAACAGCGCATTGGAAAACCGCCCACCTTTAGAAGAGGATGCTTACTTAGAAGAATTTGAAAAGTACAATTTCACACAGCACCAATTTAGTAAGGCAACAGGTCAAGATGCGCAGGTATACAACTACTTACAGCTTGTTGCCACAACAACTAAAGGCGAGCGCAAGCCGCTTTCAGATGCACTTGACGATGCCTCAGCTTCGGACGACTTAAAGCGCGATGTCGCAAAACCTGGAGTGCTAGGCGATTATGCGGTTATTGACGGGCAATTAATTGAAGCTAGCAAGCAAGCAATTGTGGAGCATCTTGTGTGCGATTATGCCTCTGAACAGCCAATATCGTTGGAACACTTACTTGAAATTTATGAGGAATTTCTTCGCAAGGCGCAATTCGATAAAGTGCCACGCCTTCAAACACGCGGCATTCGCTCGTTTGGCTCGTGCATTAGCCACTACAACAAAATTATGTATGCCCGTGTGCCAGCAGACAACAATGGCGAGCGCAAAGGCATTCGCTACTACGACACAACAAAACTTGACTTCACAAAGTTAAAAACTGCAATTGAAAAACTGGCAAGCAAAAACATTGAATGTTCCGCAGAACTGTTAATGGGCTTCCCCGAACTTGAACACATTTTGCATGAATACGACATAACAAACGGCTATGAATTGCACTGGGTTTTGTCGCGCTACTGCACGGACATTGAAAATGTTTCTTGCAGCCGCGTTCCCATGATAACGCTTGGCACCGCTAACCGCCAACAACAGGTTTTAGATGTAATTAAAAGCATTGGTCCTGCTAGCGTAAACGAACTTGCACAAGAATATGAAAAGCGCTACAAAGTTGCACAGGCAACATTTAAAGGGAACTACCTGGGCAATTTCGGCGAATATTGCAAAGATGGCATTTACTCCGTTAACGAGTAAGTGCCGGTTGCTTTAATTTTTGCACCACAACTTTTCACACATTGCCGCTAAAACAAACTTTTAGCAACTACAAGCACTACCCTAGCAATGCCTGTTTCTCTTCTGTAAATTTTGTTACTTGTACACCTATATTCACACATGCCACTTTAGTGTGCTAAAGTGGCATGACAGTAACATTAGTCAACTAAAGAAGGAATAGAAACATGAAAAAGAAATTTTTTGCAGCCTTAAC
>CAYVDR010000013.1:0-3486 GCA_964450625.1 uncultured Senegalimassilia sp. | reverse complement strand
GAGAAAAACGGCTGGGGCTTGGAACTTATCCCAATTGACTGGGACGCAAAAGATGCACTGCTTTCGCAAGGCAACATCAACTGCATTTGGAATGGCTTTACGCGCGAAGGGCGTGAGGGCAACTACACGTTCAGTGACTCGTACATGCTAAACGAGCAAGTTGTTGTTGTGAAAAACAACAGCGGCATCTCAAGCTTTAAAAACCTTGCTGGCAAAACAGTTATGACCCAAGCCGATTCTGCGGCACTTTCCGTTTTAAACGACAGCCAAAAAAGCTTAACCGACACATTTTCTGGCGGCACCGTGCAAACAATTGGCGACTACAACAATGCGTTCATGCAGCTTGAAAGTGGCATGGTTGACGCCGTTGCTTGCGACCTTTCAATTGCTCAATACAAAATTGCCCAGAACTCTGGCAAATATGAAATGCTTTCCGAGCCACTAAGCGAAGAGCATTATGCAGTTGGTTTCAAAAAAGGTGAAAGCGAAATTGCAAACCAAGTAACTGAAACCCTAAAGCAGCTAAATGCCGACGGCACAGTTAAAACGCTTTGCGAAAAATACGCAGAATACGGCATGTCTTACAGCAACTGGGTTTTGTAATTTACTTTGGCACTTGCCACCTACCAGCACTTTTATGCTCTTGCCATATTTTTTGGCAAGAGCATTTGCTTGCGCTAGCACATTAAATTAGCAATTCGTTTAACCTAAGGGGTGCAACAAATGGACATTTCCACCATGATGGGAATTTTGCTTTCAGGCTTGCAATTTACAGCAATCATTTTTGCTGTAACGCTTATAGGCTCACTGCCGCTTGGCTTTCTTGTGGCACTTGGGCGCATGTCAAAAATAAAACCACTTTCAATTTTAGTGCAGGGCTACATCTCAATCATGCGCGGCACACCGCTTATGCTGCAACTTATGATGTGGATGTTTGCCCCCTACTACATCTTCCAAATTTCCATGCCAACCGATTGGAAATATGGCGCATGCTTTGTTGGCTTTATCCTAAACTACGCTGCATACTTTGGTGAAATTTTCAGAAGCGGCATTCAGTCAATCCCGCAAGGGCAATATGAAGCTGCAAACCTGCTTGGCTATTCTCGCAAGCAAACGTTTACAAAAATTGTTCTACCGCAGGTTGTTAAAAGGGTCCTGCCAGCCATGGGCAACGAAATTATCACGCTTGTAAAAGACACATCGCTTGCCTTTGCAATTGGCATTATGGAAATGTTTACGCAAGCCAAAACAATTGCGGCGTCGCAGTCAAGCATGTTGCCCTACGTTATTGTGGCAATAATTTATTGGGTGGTTAACTTCATTGTGGTTACACTGCTTAACAAGGCTGAGAAAAAGCTTAGCTACTACCATGACTAACAAAAACTTAATGCGCTTTAACAGGGGGCTTTAATGTCGAATACAATAGTTGAATTAAAAAACGCCACGAACAGTTTTGCTGGCAAAACAGTGCTTAAAAACATAAATTTGGAAATTTCCAAAGGCGAAGTTGTTGGAATAATTGGGCCTTCGGGTGCTGGTAAATCAACACTTTTGCGCTGCCTAACATTGCTTGAAACCCTTGACCGTGGCTCTTTGCGCTATGGGCAGCACCAAGTTGCCACAGACGACGGCAAACGTGCAGTTTATGCAAACAAAACTGTTCAGCAACAGGCACGTTCGCTTTTTGGAATGGTGTTTCAGCAGTACAACTTGTTTCCCCACTTCACCGTAATGCAAAACATTTGCGACGCACCCATTAGCGTGCAAAAGCGAAGTAAAGCAGAAGTTGAGCAGCGTGCAAAGGAGCTAATTTCGCAGCTTAACCTTAACGGTTTGGAGAACAAGGTGCCATGCCAACTTTCTGGTGGGCAGCAACAGCGAGTGGCAATTGCACGTGCGCTTGCGCTAAACCCCAGTGTGCTTTATTTTGACGAGCCAACAAGTGCGCTTGACCCAGAGCTAACAAAAGAATTTGAAAACGTCATTTTAAACTTGCGCAAATCTGATATTGCAATGGTTTTGGTAACGCATGCCATGTCGTTCGTTAAAAATGTAACGGACAAAATTGCATTCGTGCTAGATGGCGAAATTGTTGAGTTTGGCAGCACTGAACAGGTAATAAGCAGCCCAAAGCACGAGCGCACTCGCAAGTTTTTACTAAGCCCCGAAAAATAAGGAAACTAAGAACATGGCAAGCTATATTGAAGGAAAGCGTCCTGTAATTGAAGCGCTGCGTGCAAAAGTGCCCATGCGCCGCATAACCATAGGCGACTATGTGCGCCAAGATTCCCTGGTTAAAGACATAATGCGCAAGGCAAAGCAGCAAGGCATAAAAATTGTGCGTGCTTCGCGCCGTGAAATGGATGCGCATGCAGCGCAAACTGCGCATCAAGGCGTAATTGCACAAGTTGCGCCATACAACTATGCAGGCATTGGCGAAATAATTGATGATGCACAAAAGCATGCGCAAGCAGCAAACAGACGCGCACTTGTTGTTGTTTGCGACCACATAACGGACGCTGGCAACCTTGGTGCCATATGCCGCAGCGCTAACGCAACTGGTGCGTGCGGGCTTGTGATACCTAACAAGCGCTCGGCACATGTGGAAGCGTCCACCTACAAAACATCGGCCGGTGCTGTTGCTCACATGAAGCTTGCACAAGTGTCCAACATATCACAAGTGCTTATGCGCCTGAAAAAAGAGGGCTTTTGGGTTTGTGCTGCAACAGAACATGCACAAGATGAAGTTTGGGACGCAAACTTAAAAGGCAAAATTGCACTAGTTTTAGGCAATGAACAAACAGGCATTTCTCGTTTAACACTTGAAGCGTGCGACTTTTTAGTAAAGCTGCCACTTGCTGGCGCAGTGGAAAGCTTAAACGTGGCGCAAGCAGGCACAGCACTAATGTATGAGTGGGTTCGCCAAAACCGCCAAAGCTAAATGGTTCGCACACGCAAAAAACTGCTTTTGGTAGACGGCTACAACGTGCTTCGCAGCGGGGCGCGTTACAGAATATTTAAAGGCACTCCCGATTACACTCACGATGCGTTTAATGCAGCACGCGAGAGGCTTATAAGCGATGTTGCAACGTTTGCAGGCAGCGAATATGCTGCAACAATTGTGTTTGACGCAGGTGAAAACGTGCTCTCAGACGGAAAGCCTGAAGTGGTGGCTGGCGTTAAAATTATGTTTAGCCCAACTGGTAGCACAGCCGACAAAGTCTTAGAGAAACTTGCTCACAATGCAAAACAGCGCAGGGTTGAGGCAATTGTCGTGTCAAGCGACGCACGCATTCAAGAAACGGTATTTGGCGGTGGCGTTGTGCGAATGTCAGCAAACGACTTTTCGCGCGAGGTGCAAAGTTGCACAGCCGACATGAAAGCAGCATCGCACTGCCCTAACCCAGTGCCCAAAAGCACGGTTGCAAGCCGCATAAACCCAACAGTTGTTGAAAAACTAAAAGCCTTGCGTGATGGTGGGTTATA
>CAYVDR010000012.1:0-14896 GCA_964450625.1 uncultured Senegalimassilia sp. | reverse complement strand
GAAACTGGCGAGATTTGCATCGATGTTCACGAAAAAGCACCAGGCATTATGCTTGAGTATTACAGAAACCCTGAAAAAACAAGTGCAGCGGTCTATGGTGGTTGGTACCACACAGGCGATACCGCCTGGGTGGACGAAAGCGGCTTCTTTTGGTACGTCGGCAGAAACGACGATGTTATTAAATCGTCGGGGTATCGCATTGGGCCTTTTGAGATTGAAAGCGTTATGCTTGAGCACGAAGCTGTGCGCGAGGTTGCTGTAACTGGCATCCCCGACAAACTTCGTGGCAAGGCTGTTAAAGCAACAGTTGTTTTGACCGAGGGCTTTGAAGCAGACGACGATTTAGTGAAAGAGCTTCAACAGTGGGTGAAGCACAAAACAGCGCCTTATAAATACCCTCGTGTGGTTGATTTTGTTGATGAGCTTCCAAAAACAGTCAACGGCAAAATTAGGCGTGCTGTAATTCGTCAGGAAGACGAAAATCAGGAAAGCAAAAAGCCTGCGAGTGGTGGGGAAGCAGTGCATGGCGGCAAGGGTAAAAAGACTACGTCTGAAGGGCTAGTTTAGCTGTTGCAGCTAATATGTGTTGTTGGTGGGCTTATAATTGGTTTACAAAATTTGAAGTTGTTGAATAGTTGAAAACAAAAAAGGGGCTTTATGGCACGAATAAACATAGACACAAAGTTTTGCAAGGGGTGTGGGCTTTGCGTTTTAGCCTGCCCTACAAACATTTTGCAGCTTGATGCGCAAAGCATAACAGCAAAAGGCTACCACCCTGCAAAAGTTACAGACATGCAAAAGTGCACAGGTTGCGCATCGTGTGCAACAATGTGCCCAGACGTTGCAATAGAGGTGTTTCGTTAAAATGGCTCAAACATCTAAGAATACTAATGCTGCCAACTACAGCACATCCGCTGGTGAAAAAGTGCTGATGAAAGGTAACGAAGCGCTTGCAGAAGCTGCCCTTCGTGCAGGCTGCAAATGCTATTTTGGCTACCCAATTACCCCGCAAACAGAAATTGCAGCCTACATGGCAAAGCATATGCCAAAGCGTGGCTTAACGTTTTTGCAGGCGGAAAGCGAAATTGCAGCAATAAACATGGTTTATGGTGCTGCAGCTGCTGGTGTGCGCACCATGACTTCATCGTCGTCGCCTGGCGTGTCGCTTAAGGGCGAGGGTGTTTCATACATCGCAGGCTGCGATTTGCCGTGCGTTATTGTAAACGTGCAACGTGGCGGTCCTGGTCTTGGTGGCATTCAACCGTCGCAGTCCGATTACTGGCAAGCAACACGCGCCCTTGGTCACGGCGATTTCCAAATGCTTGTTTTTGCACCTGCCAGCGTGCAAGAGATGGCAGACTTAACATACCTTGCGTTTGACAAAGCCGATGAATACCGCATTCCAACCATGATTTTGTCAGACGGTTTGCTCGGGCAAATGATGGAGCCAGTTGTGCTGCCTCAAGCAAAAGCAAAGTTGCCCGAAAAGCCTTGGGCACTAACAGGGCATGGCAATGTGCGCAAGCACAACATTGTTGATTCGCTGTACTTAGACCCTGCTGAGCTGGAGCAAAAAAACTTTGAGCGCTTTGAAGGCTACGGTGCAATAAAGCAAAACGAGCAGCGTGCAGAAACATTTATGTGCGACGGTGCTGAAGTGGTGTTAGTTGCATTTGGCGCATGTGCTCGCATTGCGCACTCTGCTGTTGTTCAGCTGCGTCACGAAGGTGTGCGTGCAGGTTTAATTCGCCCAATTACGCTTTGGCCATTCCCAGATAAGGCAATTGAACAGGTGCTAGGGCACACAAAAGCATTCCTTTCAGTTGAAATGAACATGGGGCAAATGGTAGACGACGTGCGCTTGGCAGTTAACGGCAGCGTGCCAGTTAGCTTTTTCGGGCGCTGTGGTGGCATAATTCCAACGCCAGCAGAAATTGTTGACGCAGCAAAGCAAGCACTAGCGAAGGTGGGCGAATAATATGGCTAAAGAAGAACGTCTTGTTTTTACGCGCCCGAAGGCATTGCTGCCAGTTGTTACAAACTACTGCCCAGGGTGTGCGCATGGCATTGTGCAGCGCTTAATTGCCGAGGTCATTGACGAATTTGAAATTGAAGGCAAAACAATTGGTGTTGCCCCTGTTGGTTGCGCTGTAACAGCACCTAAGTTTTTTGGTTGCGACATGGCGGAAGCTGCACATGGCAGGGCACCTGCTGTTGCAACAGGCATAAAGCGTGCACGGCCTAAAAACATTGTGTTTGCTTACCAAGGCGACGGCGATTTAGCAAGCATTGGCATGGCAGAAACAGTTCACGCAGCAACTCGTGGCGAAAACATAACAATAGTGTTCATTAACAACGCAATTTATGGCATGACAGGCGGGCAAATGGCACCCACAAGCTTGCCTAACCAAGTTACGCAAACATCACCCTATGGCAGGGATGTTGAAACGGCGGGCTTTCCCATTAAAGTGTGCGAACTGCTTGCAACGCTTAGTGGACCTGTTTACATCGAGCGTGTTACAGTTGACACGCCTGCGCATGTTCGCGGCGCTAAACGTGCAATAAAGAAGGGTTTCAAAAACCAAATTGATGGCGTGGGCTATTCATTCATTGAAGTTGTTGCAACGTGTTCCACAAACTGGAAAATGTCACCAAGTAAAGCTCTTGAGTGGTTGCGTGAAAATATGCTTGGCTTTTACCCGCTTGGCGTTTATCGTGATGTTCAAAATGGCGAAGCTGCGTGCAAGGCTGGTGGTGAATAATGGCTGCAACAAATACAGACGCAAAATACAATTCAATGCAGGCACTGCTTGCTGGGTTTGGTGGTCAAGGCATATTGTTTGCTGGCAAAATTTTGGCGCATGCTGCACTCTTCGACGGCAAACAACTTTCTTGGTTGCCAAGTTATGGCCCTGAAATGCGTGGCGGCACTGCAAACTGCAGCGTATGCATTTCAGACGAACCAATTGGCAGCCCCCTTGTGCTAAACCCCAATGTGCTTGTGGTCATGAACCAGCCCTCGCTCGACAAATACGCAAGCAGCGTGGTGCCTGGCGGGCTTGTGCTGGCGGATTCTTCGCTTGTTTCAAACATTCCAGAAATTGAAGGCGTTCACACGCATGCAGTTGAGGCAACAAAAATGGCTGAGGAAAACGGTTTAGCAGGCCTTGCGAACGTCATTTTGGTTGGTAAACTTTTTGCTCTTACGCATTTTTGTACGGAGAGTGCAATTCGCAGCGCAATTGGCAATGTTGTTCCAAAAAGCAAAGAGCACTTAATTGAAGCTAACTTAACAGCACTTGAGCTGGGCATTAATGCATAACTTATGCGTGGCAGTGTTGCAGTTGCTTAATTCATTGCAGCAAAAGTCTGCAAACAGGTTAGCAAACAGTAAAGGTTAAGCGCAATGAGAATAATTGCAGGCGACATGCGAGGGCGCACGTTTGATGCACCAAGCGGCAGGGGCACGCGCCCAACGAGTGAGCGTGTTCGTGAGGCCACAATGAGCAGCCTTTTTAGCTTGCGTGGCTCGTTAAATGGTGCTGTTGTTCTAGATGCTTTTGCAGGCAGCGGTGCATTTGGCTTTGAGGCACTTTCGCGCGGTGCTGCGCATGCAACGTTTTACGAGCAAAATAACACTGCTTTAAAAACACTGCGTGCAAATGCGCTTAAATTAAAAGTTTCAAATGATGCGTATGAAATTTTGCCTATGGATTTTATTTCTAACCCTCCAAAAAGCCCAAAGCAAAAATTTGATGTTGTGTTTTTAGACCCGCCTTATGCCTACAGCCCGAACACAGTTTTTGAGGCTGTTAGCGCTATTGCTAAAAGTGGTGGGTTAGACCTTGGTGCATATATACTTTACGAGCATGCAAAAAAAGCTCTTCGGGAAGTTGAATTAGCTGCTGAAAAATTTGATTTTGCGTCTGTAAAGAACAAGAAATTCGGTGACACTTGCGTGAGCATCTTTAAGTGTTAAAAGGGGAGTGATTAAGCAGTGAAAAGGGCACTAACACCAGGTACATTTGACCCAATCACGGCAGGGCACTTAGACGTTATAACCCGTGCAAGCCAGCTTGTTGATGAGGTTATAGTTGCTGTTGCAGCTTCTGCAAAGAAGCAGCCTTTGTTTACGCTTGATGAGCGCGTTAACCTTGTACAACAAGCAACAAAACACCTTGACAACGTAAGTGTTGAGCCGTTTGACGGCTTACTGGTTGATTTCGCAAATAAAAAACAAGCAAGTGCCGTCATAAAAGGGCTTCGCGCCATCACCGACTTTGAGTACGAATTTCAAATGACAGCCATGAATTACAAACTTTCCCCCGATCTTGAAACACTGTTTATTATGTCGCCACCGCAGCACATGTACTTGTCAAGTTCAGTTGTGCGCGAACTTGCCAGCATGGGAAGCGATGTTAGCCAGTTTGTGCCTGCGTGCGTGTGTGAGGCGCTGAAGGGGAGGTTTAATAATTAAGCAAGTGCAATGTCTTTCTGTGCTCGGCTAAGCTTTTAGCGACTCGTTAACACCTAAGCTGTAGCTATGGGGAGTGTCAATAAGTTTTAAGAATGTGGTAGCAAAATTTAAACGTGTGCTAACATTAGCGCAATGAGACGCCTTTGAACGAAAGGACTTGCGGCAATGGCAATAGCACAAAGCACTTCTTTAAGCAGCACTGCAAAACCAGGAAGCGAAGTTGACCTCACTGGCAGCTATTTAAGTCATAATCCGAACGAAAGGTTAAAGCAATTAGAAAGCCTTCTTGAGTGTAATAAACATGTTACTTGCTTTTCATGGGATAAGCCTAAAGCTACGTTTGGAATGTTTGCATACAAGGCAGCGTTGAAGCATGTTGAATTAGATCATCTTGAGCTAGAAAGCCAAAACAAATTAAAACATGTGAAACTAGAGCATGTTGAAGCGAAGAGCTTAATGGATAACTGTTATTATCTTTTTTCGCAATGCGTTAATTTGCTTAGTGTAAAAGCGCCTAAAATAAAATGCGTTGCGCCACAAATGTTTTTCTCGTGCTATGTCCTAAATTCAGTTGATATGCCTAATCTGCTGGAAATACAAAACGAGGGGTTTAGATGTTGTTACTCTTTAGAGGAAATCAGGTTTCCGCTAGCTAAAGTTATTGAAAAGCAAGCTTTTAAAGAATGCTTGTCACTTTCTAACGTGGACTTACCAGAAGCAACAACAATAGATTGTGGTGCTTTTTGCCAATGTGTCAATTTATCTAGAGTAATGCTTCCAAAGGCGGTTAACTTTGGTTCTGCTGCTTTTCGGGATTGCCAAAGTCTTAAAAACGTATCTTTGCCGCAGGCTAAGCTTAATGAAACTAGTCAGTCTTTGTTTGATGGGTGTTTAAGCCTTAAAAAGGTTTCACTTCCAGCTACAGAATGCTTACCATCAGGGGTTTTTAGTGGCTGTCCTTCTTTAGATGTGCTTGTGCTTGGTGGGGCAGCGGTAGTTGAAATTGAAAGCGTTAATTCGGTTTTCTCTGATTGCGAAAATTTTGATTTTGAGCGACCGACAAATCAAGTAATAATCATTGATTATTCAGGTGATGGTAAGCCTAAACCGTTGTACAATTTCTCAGAAGGCAAGGCAGCAGCTATAAATGATAAACCTCAAAAAACAGGTGTCATTTATGTGCCTGATAATTTGGTTGAAGCGTACAAAAATGACAAGAAATGGTCTGAGCTTGCTAGCCAAATTAAAGGGGTAAGCGAAATGCCTCGCGGTTCTGAAAACAATAATTAGGAATGTGAATGTTATGACTAAAACAGCTGACCCAATTTTCTCATCGTCTGTTATTCACGCAGCGCAAATTTCAACGTCGCTTGACCTTGATGCGCTTGAACAAGCAGCTGCAGGGCTTGAAGGCAAGGTTGACAAAAACGCTAAAACGGCAGCAATAATTTTAGCTGGCGGTAGTGGTGAGCGCTTTGGCAAAGAAGGCGGCAAGCAGCTTGTTGAAATTGCCGGCAAACCAATTTTAACTTGGTCGGCAGAAGCGCTTGATGCCGTTGGTGACATTGGGCTTATTGTTGTTGTTTGCCCAGAAAAACGTCAGCAGGAATACTTAAAGCGTGCAATTGACCCTTTCCCATTTGTTACACCAATTGCAACTGCAGCATCTGGGCCAACGCGCCAGGAATCGGCGTTTTCAGGGCTTGAGGCGGTGCCCGACAGCTTTGAATTTGTTGTGCTGCACGACGGCGCACGCCCAATTGTGTCGCCAGACTTAATTTTGCATGCTATTGCAACGCTAAAGGGCAACGTTGATTGCGATGGCGCTGTTGTGGCCCACCCTGCAATTGACACTCTTAAAATTGTTGAGAACGGTGTTATTGTTGGCACACCCGACCGTCATGTGTTCTGGAACGCACAAACCCCGCAGGTCTTTCGCACAGGCATTTACCGCCGCGCGCATGCCTCGGCACTTTCCGATGGCTTTGTTGGCACCGATGACAGTTCGCTAATTGAGCGGCTTGGGGGCAAGGTTGTTGTGGTTGAGGGCAAGCGCGACAACATAAAGCTAACGGTTCCAGAGGATTATCTAATGCTAGTTTCGGCTGTTCATGAGCGGTATTTAAAGCATAAGAAAACGGGCGCGTAAATGAATAGTGTTGCAGCAAATTTACGAATAGGTCACGGCTTTGATGTTCACAAACTTGTTAGTGGCAGAAAGCTAATTATTGGTGGTGTTGAAATTGAACACACGCTTGGGCTGTTAGGTCACTCCGATGCTGATGTGTTGGCGCATGCAATTGCAGATGCACTGTTAGGTGCTGCGCGCGCAGGAGACATAGGCAAACTGTTTCCCGACACAAGTGATAAGTGGAAGGGTGCTAATTCCATGTTTTTGTTAACGGAAGTGGCAAAGCATGTGCGTGAGCTAGGCTTTGAAATTGTGGACGTTGATAGCACAATTGCAGCTCAAAAGCCCAAAATGTCACCTTATAGGCAGCAAATGCGTGAGAACTTGGCGCGCGCAATGGGCATTAGTGTGCAAAACGTTGGCGTTAAAGCAACAACAACAGAACAGCTTGGGTTTCAAGGCCGTGAAGAGGGCATTTCTGCTAGTGCTGTTGCGTTGCTTTTGCGATGTTAAAGCTAGCAAAAACGCTAAGCCCTCCCTTGCACAAACAGCAAACCAAGGGCATAAATTCCCAGTTCAAACAAGTGAAATTCGCAAGTTAGTAGCAGTGAAATTTTAATAGTAAGGTGTAAAAATGTTACAAATTTATAACACTCAATTGCACAAGAAAGTGCCGTTTGAAAGCATAAAGCATGGCGAAATTAGCATGTATGTTTGCGGTCCTACCGTTTACAATTACATTCACATTGGCAACGCGCGCACGTTTATTAGCTTTGACGTTATTCGCAGGTTTTTAAAGTGGCGCGGCTTTAAGGTGAAGTTTGTGTCAAACATTACCGATGTTGACGACAAAATTATAAAACGTGCCAACGAACAGGGCAAAACTGCTGCTGAAGTTGCAGCTGAATACACAAAAGCGTTCTTGGATGACATGGAAGCTGTGAATGTTGAAGCACCTGATGTGCGGCCATATGCAACGAAAGAAATTCCTGAAATGGTTGAACTTATTCAGGCACTTATTGATGGCGGGCATGCTTATGTGGCAGACGGTGATGTTTACTTTGCTGTGCGCTCCTTTAGTGGCTACGGGCAGCTCAGCGGCAGAAATGTGGACGAGATGCAAGCGGGGCATCGCGAACTTCATGGCGAAGACGCAAAAGACCGTAAGCGCGACGAACTTGATTTTGCGCTTTGGAAGGCTGCAAAACCTGGTGAGCCTGCATGGGACAGCCCTTGGGGTAGCGGCAGACCAGGCTGGCACATTGAGTGCTCGGCAATGGCGCACAAGTACTTGGGGTTGCCGTTTGACATTCACGGTGGTGGTGCCGACTTAGCATTTCCGCACCATGAAAACGAGCGCGCACAGGCTCAGGCTGCATACGACACAACATTTGCAAACGTGTGGATGCACACAGGTATGCTTAGAATAAACGATGAGAAAATGTCGAAATCGCTTGGCAATTTTTTGTTGCTTAGGGACGTTCTAAAAACAACAAGTCCAGAAGTTCTGCGCCTGCTAATGCTGCAGACGCATTACAGAAGCCCGCTGGATTTTTCGCAGGAGCGCCTTGAAGCGGCAGGTTCTGCGTTTGAGCGCATTAAAACTGCAATTCGCAACATCGATTGGCAAATGGAAAATGCAGCGGACGTGCCAAGTGCAATTGATGCGCGCAAGCTTATGAAGCAAGCGCAAAAAGCGCGCGTGCAGTTTGTGCTTGCAATGGACGACGATTTCAACGCGCCACGCGCGCTAGGCGAGGTGTTTGACCTGGTAAGCAGCGTGAACACCGAAACTGACGGCAAACAATTTGCTAAGTCCGATGTGCCGTATGTGCGCGATGTGCGCGAAACAATAACAACACTCATGCGCGTGTTTGGTGTTGAAGTTGCCCCGCAAGATTGGGAAGCTGCAAAGCAAAATGAGTACCCTAAAGAGGTGCTTGAGCTTGCCGCTGAAATTGCAAACTTTGAAGGCAGCAACACAAGCGAGGCGGTTGATGCACTGTTAAACGCACGCGCGAAAGCCCGCAAGGCTAAAAATTGGGCAGTTGCTGATGCTGTGCGTGACGGTCTTGCAAACTTAGGCTTTACAATTGAAGACACGCCGCAGGGTGCGCGCGTGAACTTTGAGGGGAAATAGCAGCGCTGTGTCAGTAAACCTAAAACAGTGCGAGCTTTTGGCACCAGCTGGCGGGTTTAGTCAGCTTAAAGCTGCAATTCGTTTCGGTGCCAACGCTGTTTATTTGGCGGGCAACAAGTTTGGCATGCGCGCGCGTGCCAACAATTTCTCATTGCAAGAAATTGGCGAAGCTGTAAAACTTGCACACAGTGCTGGCGTTAGTGTACACGTTACCGCAAACACCATAATGCATGAGGCAGACTTGCGCGAGTTGCCAGCGTTTTTTGAAGCGCTTGAAAGTTTTGGCGTTGATGCTGTAATTGTGGGCGATTTGGGTGCGCTGGCATTAGCGGTAAAATACGCACCCCATGTTGCGCGCCATGCTAGCACGCAAGCATCCATTACAAACGCTCTAGCAGCCAAAACGTGGTATGACCTGGGTGCAAGCCGTGTTGTGCTTGCGCGCGAAATGTCGCTTGAAAGCATTGCTGCGCTTGCAAAAGGTGCGCCAGCAGGCCTTGAGCTTGAGGCGTTTGTGCATGGTGCCATGTGCATGGCATATTCTGGCAGGTGTATGCTGTCTGCTGCAATGTGCGGTCGCTCTGCTAACAAGGGTTTTTGCGCTCAGCCGTGCCGGTGGTCGTATGCGCTTGTGGAGCAAAACCGCCCAAACCTTGCATTTCCCATTGAAGAAGATGAATTTGGCACGTATGTTATGAATGCTTATGACCTGTGCATGATTGAGCATTTGCAAGAGCTTGCAAATGCTGGTGTTACATCGTTTAAGCTGGAAGGGCGCAACAAACGTGCATTTTATGTTGCTAGTGTTGTGCATGCCTACCGTGCTGTAATGGACGGTGAAACACCTGAAAGTGTTATGCCCGATTTGTATGCAATTTCTCACCGCCCTTATGGCACCGGTTTTTATTTTGGTCAGCCTAAGCAGCGCCTTGACAAAGACGGCTACGACAAGGAATGCATTCACGTGGCAACTGTTACTAAGTGCGATGCGAACGCTGAAGTTGCAGATGCAAATGTAAATGGTGTTGATGCGAGCAACAATAGTTCCACTGGAAGCACTAATGGCTACACAGTTACCGTTACGTGCCACAATCGCTTTGCTGAAAACCAAACGCTAGAGCTGCTTGAGCCGCATGCGCCAATAAAACAAATTGTTATACGCAACATTATGTGGCATCCTGCGCAAGAGGGTGAACGTTGTGTTGCGCCAGTGCCTGTTGAAGTTGCAAACCGCGCTATGGAAACATATACTTTTGAGCATTGCGAGCCAATTGAGGCAGGCAGTTTTTTGCGAGCACAGGCAAGTGAGACCGTGGGGGCAGCGCAAAATAATGCAACAAAATAAAGCATAAGGGGGCAGCGTGAAAAAGAAATACATAGCAGGCGAAATAAAGCGTGCAGCAAAAAGCGTTCGCAAGCAAGCACCACTAGCAGGCTCTATAACAAATTCCGTAACAATCGATTTCGTGGCAAACGCACAGCTTGCAGTTGGCGGCAGCGCTGCTTGCGTGTACATGCCCGATGAAGCCGAAGCCATTGTTGCAGCTGGTGGGGCGCTTTACATAAACATGGGCACTTTGATGCCCATTTATGAGCAAACTATTCCTTGTGCTGCAAAGGCGGCCTGCAATGCTGGCAAGCCCTGGGTGCTTGACCCAGTGGCGCTTGGTATTGGCAAGCTTCGTACAAAGCTAATGCTTGAAATTGCTGAGTACAACCCTGCAATCATTCGCGGTAACGCTTCGGAAATTATTGCACTTGCAAAGCTTTGGGGCGTGCATGATGGCAGCGTAAATGAAAAAACGCAGGCAAAAGGCGTTGACAATACGGCAGCAACTGCTGCTGCATTGCCAGCAGCTGCGGCGCTTGCGCAAAAAACGGGCGGTGCTGTGGCTGTGTCAGGCGAAGTTGACATTGTAACTGATGGCAAACTTGTGGCATGCAGCGAAGGGGGAAGCCCGCTTATGACGCGCATTACAGGCACGGGGTGCAGTTTAGGTGGCGTTTGTGCTGTATATGCAGCAGTTTCTGAACCATTTACTGCCGCACTTGCAGCTGTGAACCACTATAACTTGGCTGGGCGCTTGGCGGCGAAGAATTTAAAAACAGGCGCAAGTGGCCCTGGCAGTTTCAAAGTTAATTTCTTGGACGCTTTGTATAATGCGTCCCCAAAACAAATTGCCAAGAACAAGTTTAGTTTGAAAAGCGTTTAAAAGGCAGGGGCAAATTTTATGGCACAGGCTTTATACAGGAAGTATCGCCCGCAAATTTTTGAGGATGTTGTTGGGCAAGAACAAATTGAGCGCACCATCAAAAACGCCATTGAGCAGGACAAAGTAAGCCATGCTTATTTGTTTTGTGGTCCGCGTGGCACTGGCAAAACTACAACTGCTCGCCTGCTTGCAAAAGCCCTTTTGTGCGAAAGCGGCCCCACACCAAGCCCTTGCGGTAAGTGTAAAAGCTGCCAAAACATTGCTAGCGGCACGCACCCCGATGTCTACGAACTTGATGCTGCAAGCCGTACAGGCGTTGAAAACGTGCGCGAGGAAATCATTAACCGCGTGCAATTTGCGCCAACGCAGGGTCGCTTCAAGGTTTACATCATCGACGAAGTTCACATGTTAACAACGCAGGCATTTAATGCGCTGCTTAAAACCCTTGAAGAACCGCCTGCGCATGTTGTGTTTATTCTTGCAACAACCGACCCGCAAAAAGTGCCCGAGACCATTCATTCGCGCTGTCAGCGCTTCGATTTTCGCGGCATTTCAAGCGATGCAATTGTTTCGCGCTTAGGTGCTGTTTGCACAGCTGAGGGCGTTGAATTTGAAGGCGATGCGCTTGCATTAATTGCGCACTACGCGAAAGGCGGCATGCGCAATGCGCTAACATCGCTTGAGCAAGCCATAACATTTGGCGAAGGCAAGGTTACGCTAGATGTTGCAACAAGCTTGCTTGGCAGCGTTAGCTCTAGTGACACATCAAAGGTTGTAAGAGCACTTGGCGCATGTGATGTTGTAAAGTGCTTTAAAGTTATTGCTGAACTTGCGGAAGCTGGTCAAGACTTAGCTGCTTTTACCAGCGAGCTTGCAGCACACATTCGCAATTTGTACGTAATGTCGTTTGCTGGAAGCGATGTTCCACTTGATGTTAGCTCTTCTGCGCTAAAGCAACTTCAAAGCGAATTGCCTGCATTTGGCCATGACAAGCTTTCATATATGTTGGAAGTTTTAGGGCAGGCTGTAACAGACATGAAAACGTCCACAAACCCGCGCCTTACACTTGAAATTGCATGCACTCGCATGGTGCGCCCGCAGGGCAACATAACGCTAGGTGCTCTTGCTGCGCGCATCGAGGAACTTGAACGCTCGCTTGCAAGTGGTTCTGCTAGCAGCATCCCGCAAGTTCCAAACCAAGTGCAACCACAACAAATTTCGCAACCTGTCATGCAAACGCAGGCACAACAACCTGTACAGCAGCAAATGCAAGTGCCAGCACCAGCACAACAAGCAACACCCACGCAGCCGCGGGTTCAAACGCCTGCACCTGCAGCACCTGTACAAGCAGCAACTTCAACGCCAACACACACGACAGTACCAGCACCGCAACAGCCACCGCAAGCAACTGCGCCAGTACCACAGCAAGTGCAAAAGGCTGCGCAACGCAATAATAACGCGCAGCTTGCAAGCAATGTTGCCCTTCAGCGCAAGTGGCAAAGCGCAATTGCAATAATTAAGCGCAACAACATTGCACATGGTGCTTTGTTTATGTCTTCAACTGCTACGTACGACAAACCCAGCAACACGGTTACAATTTCCTTCCCACACGGTGGCGGTTTTATGGCTGAAACGTTGCAAAAACCAAGCGTTGTGCAAGAGGCAGCCAACGCGCTTTCGCAGGCGTGTGATGGGCGTAAATTTAACGTTGAATTTAATATAGGCAGCAAACCTAGTGCACCGCAAAGCCAAATTCAGCCTCAACCTAACGCAGCTTACAACCCTCAAAGCCAGCCTGTGCAGCTGCAACAAGCAAGCACTCCCATGCAGCCAAGCGGCTTAAGTTCAGCCACTCAACCTAGTAACAGTCAACAGCAAGTCAATGCTAGTGAGCCAATGCAAAATGCAAATGCACAAGCCCAAGCAGGTGCTATGTACTCGTGTATTGACGATGTTCCGCCATGGGAAGAAATTCCAGAATATTTGTGCGAGCCGCAGCTGGGCGGTGCTGCACAGCAACAATCGGCCTTTAGCAGCCAGCAGCAAGGTAGTGAAGGCGTGCAAACGCTTGAACAAGCTCAAGAAATGCTGCAAGCTGAATTTGGTAGTGGTGTAACCTTCAAGGAAGTTTCTGATTAAAATTTTTCTACCTGCCTTGTGCGTTAAACTAACGGTCACAAACATGCTGCAGCACCATTGTGCTTTAGGCGGCTTTAAAATTTGTAGTTTAATTTGATAGGAGTTTCTTATGGGTCGTAGAGGCGGTTTTCCAGGTGGCGGCATGGGCAACATGGGCGCCATGATGAAGCAAGCTAAAAAAATGCAAGAACAGCTTGCGCAGGCACAAGAAGAAGTTAAAACCATGACATTTGAAGCAAGTGCTGGTGGTGGCATGGTGCGCGTTGTTGCAAAGGGCGACAACACTTTGCAAAGCATTGAAATTGACAAGGCAGCTGTTGACCCCGACGATGTTGAAATGCTAGAAGATATGGTGTTAGCTGCTGCTAATGAAGCGTTGCGCGGTGTGGCTGAACAAGGTCAAGAGCGTGTAAACTCTGTGGCTGGTGGTTTGAACATCCCAGGCTTAATGTAGGGGAAGCCTAAGTTTTGCAGCAAGCATCTGCAATTCAAGCACTTTTGGATGAACTTGAGCGCTTGCCAGGTGTTGGGCCAAAATCGGCACAGCGCATGGCGGATTGGTTGCTTAATGCCAGCCGCGAAGATGCGCTTCGCTTGGCAAACGCAATTGTTCAGGCAAAAGACACTGTTCATTTTTGCAGCAAGTGCTTTAACTATGCGCAAGGCGAACTTTGCGACATTTGTGCATCGCCCACACGCAACAAGGGCATAATATGTGTTGTGTCCAAGCCCCGCGACATTGCGCCAATCGAACGCACAGCAGCTTATTCGGGTTTGTATCACGTGCTGGGGGGCGCAATTTCACCGCTTGATGGCATAGGCCCTGAAAACTTAAACATCCCCCAGCTTATGGCGCGCCTGGCATCAAACACAGTAACTGAAGTTGTGCTGGCAACAAACCCAAATGTCGAGGGTGAAACAACTGCCACATACCTTGCGCGCTTAATAAAACCTTTGGGCATAAATGTAACGCGCTTGGCAAGCGGTCTTCCTGTTGGCGGCGAGCTTGAATTTGCCGATGAAGTAACGCTTTGCCGTGCACTGGAGGCCAGACGCCCTGTTTAGGTGTTAAAAGGTTCTTGTGCTTTTCTTTCTTACTGGCAACATACAAACAGGTAAAACCCGTTGGCTTGAAAGCCTTGTTAAAAGATTGCACAGTTGCGGCATTTGCACCTATGGCGTTTTAGCGCCTGGGCAGTGGGTGCGCCATGAAAATGATGGTGCTGCTAATAGCCAGCTTTCTTGTAAGCCCGCATTTGAAAAACTAGGCATAGACAACGTGTTGTTGCCAAGTGGCAAGCGCATAGAATTTGCCCGCAGGCGCGATTTAGCACTTGGTGGGGCTAATGAATTTGCAAGCGGTAAGCAAGCGGCTGCAGCGCAACTTGGGTGGGCAATTTCAGATAATGCAATTGCGCAGGTAAACAGCCATTTTGAGGAACTAGTCGCATTGTGCACGAATAATAATGAAACTGGTATTTTTCGCGAAGGCAACGGTGAAGGTGGCGAAAAGCAGCTGCCCACCGCTCATGAGCGCAAAGAAGCAAAACACGCCAGCAAGAACTTGCTTGTAATAGACGAGCTTGGGCGTCTTGAGCTCATGCGTGGCGCTGGCCTTACAAACGCTGTCAAGTTGCTAGAATTAGGTTCAACAGATGTGTTTCAAACTGCAATTGTCATTGTGCGCGAAACTTTGGTAGACAGCGCAATCGAGCGCTTTAATAGTGCTTGGGGTTCATGCAAAAAAATTTACCCTACCAGCGAAGGTGAACAAAAAGTTCGCAAGGCACTTGGCT
>CAYVDR010000011.1:11393-14902 GCA_964450625.1 uncultured Senegalimassilia sp. | reverse complement strand
AACATCTGTTCAATTAAGCTTGTTTTATCAACGTAGTAAAGGTTTTCTTGCCTAATCCTTTCAAAATCGTCTGTTCCAATGGGAAGCCTTTTTTGTTTCTTGAAACTTGACTGTTTGTTTGTTGATGCTGCTTTTGTGCCTGACATGATGCGTTCCTTTCTGCTTAAGTTGCTTGAGCTTTTTTATTTGGATGAGGTTTATTTTAGCACACTTAACAAACTTCTTAGGAACACTAAACATCACCATAAAACGAACATTTGTTTCTAAAGCTAGCATCAAATGTTAGCGAAAGCGCCATACAAGCCTGGTTAAACCCTTAAAACTCAGGAGCACACATGCGCATGACTTCGCCCGATTTGTGCGTAAACTCAACAAGCTTAACCCCAATGCCGTAAGCCTCTTGAATGTTTTCGCGTGTAATAACACTAAACGATGTGCCAAATTTCATGGGTGAGTCGTGCGTGAACAGTGCAACGTTAGCGCCTGTCATAAATGCGTGGTCGGGGTTGTGTGTAATCATTATTACAGCGTAGCCTGCAGCTGCAAGCTCGCGAATTTTACTTACAACACGCACGGCATTGCCGTAATCAAGCGCTGCTGTGGGCTCATCTAAAATTAAAAGCTTTGGCTCTTGCGCAAGGGCACGTGCAAACATTACCATTTGAAGCTCTCCGCCAGAAATGTCGATGTAGGGCTTGTTGCGCAAGTGGTAAATGCCCATTTCACGCATGGCGTTTTCAACTATGTTGTAGTCCACGCGCCCAGGCTGCGTTGTAAGCCCACGAGTTTTTCCAACTCTGCCAAGCATAACAACGTCCTTCACTTCAAAAGGGAAAGGCTGCGTGTGTTTTTGAGCAACATAAGCAACGCTTTCGGAAAGCTGTTTTGCACTAAAGCGCACAATGTTTGCGCCGTCAATTGTTATGGAACCATCCAACAGCTCCACCATTCCCAAAATGGTTTTCACAAGCGTTGTTTTACCGCAACCGTTTGGGCCTAAAATGCAACACACTTCCCCAGATGAAACTGTGAAGTTAACGAACTTTTGAATTGGGTTGTTTCTTTCATAACCAACGGCAACATCGCGAAGTGCAAGCTTCATTTTAAAAACCCCTTCCCCGCCTTATTCCCAAGCAGAACTAAAACGAGACATAATAACAACGAAAAGCGGCAGCGCCACGACGGAAACCACCGAGCCAATTGCAATACCGTCGCCCACAAACGGGATTAAGTTGCAAATGCCACGGCACGCCACAAGCAAAATTGCACCTATTAAAACGTTGCCTATTAGCTGTTTGCGAAACTCAACGCCAAAAAATGAGCGCGACATAAACGGCACAATTAGCGACACAAGCCCCACCATGCCAACGTGAATTTGCGCAGCTAGAATCATGATTGCGCCGCAAATTAGCGCAAGCGCACGAAGCCGGGTTGTGTTTAAGCCCATCATTTTTACTTCCTGCTCGTCAAATGCCAAGCCATTGAGTTTAAAGCGCAAAAAATAAACTGGCAAAAACGTAAGGCACATAACAATGCCAAGTGTTACCCACGAAATTAGCGACGTGTCAACGGTTAGCATTTGCGAGATGTTGTAGAAAGCAAGATAGTCTTCCTCGTCCATTACAAAAAGCGTCATGTAACTTACAACAAAGCCCAAAAGCTGGCTTAAAATGGAGCCTACCAGCATCATTGTAACAACGTCAAACGGGCGGTTTTTGCCCGACAGCTTCCTGCCAGCCAAAATTACGAACACCAAAATTGCAGCACCTAAGCCATAGCAAAGCGCATAACGCAAGCCCACCTGCGACATTGCAGCTGTGCCATAAATTGCAACCAATAGCATAAGCCCTAAGCTAACGCCGGAAGACACCCCAAGCATGCCAGGTCCCGCTATTGGGTTTTTGAAAACATTTTGATAAAGCATGCCTGACACAGAAAGCAGAATGGAGCAAATTATTGTTATGCCTATAACGCCAAAGTGATACCAAACAGCCCAGTACCCTGGCACGTTTTCCAAAATCCACGTGTTATCGTGCGCTGCCCAAGCGTGAAAAAATGGGCCTATGAAATTGTAGGCGTGTTCATAAAGCACACGTGCCACTTGCAGCGGGTCATACGTTGCATAAGCTGAAGCATAGGGGTAGTACTGCCCCGCAGCACCAGTTATACCACCCGTTAAAAACACCAGCTCAAGCAAAATGATTACGCAAAAAATAACTTTACCACGCAGGCTTATGCGCTCGGCACGCATGTGAAGCGCTGTTGTTTTAGCATCAACCCATGCGTGAAGCGCACTGCCACGCTTGCGCCTGCCTTCAGGGATTGCAACTTCATCGGCACTGCCCAAGTTGTAGCGAGCAATGTCAGCAGCCGTTGCATTTATGTGGTTATCTAAATTGTCCACGCACAGCACCCCCGCCCTTTAGCGCAGTAACCAAAAACACTGCCGCGCCGCCAATGGATATAAACATGCCAACCATTGTTTCATAGCTTGCGCCAAGCGTTATCATTAACAGGGTGTACGCCGCCAGCACAAAAATTGCACCAAGCACCGTTGATGCTGGCAGCAAGTACTTAAAGTTTGGTCCAACAAGGCGGCGCGCTAAGTGCGGCACCATAAAGCCCACAAAGCCAATTTGGCCGCAGAACGAAATAATTATAGCAGTTAGAAGCGTGCACAAAATTAAAACTGTGTACATTAGCCGCTTTGTTTCAACGCCCATTGTGCGCTGCTCGGCACTGTCAAGCGAAAGCAGCATCATGTTTTGGCGCAAGTGCATAACAACAAGAAACGTTACTATTAATGGCACGCCCACGCAAAGCAAATCCAGCCACGTGTAGTTTCTGTAAAACGATGAGATCATAAGGTCGGTTAAAAGCGTGGCTTTCTCGCCGTATGTGTCCACCGTTAAATAGTAATAGCGCACAGTGTTGCAAACGGCCCCAATTATGCCGCCAAGCACTTGGCCTGTGATAATCATGAATATGGCATTTGTGCCACCGTGCGAAAAGTGAATGACCAAAAGCACTATGGCTGCCACAAACAAACACCCCACAAACGAGCAAATTGCAAGCCCAGATGTTGACATGAGGTACGAAAAAATTGCATCGGGCGAAAAGCTTGTAAGCCCAGATGCTTCTGTAGAGGAAGAGCCCACGCCTAAGCTGCTTACAAATTCAGTGGAAAGTGAATCGTAGAAAAACATGACATAAACAATAAGCCCAAGCGAGGCCCCAGACATTACGCCAAGCGTGGAGGGTGACACAAGCGCATTTCTGAAAGAGCCCTGGTAGACCGCACCGGAAAGCGCCATGCCAGCACCTGTGAAGCAAATCATAATGTAGCGAATCATAGTGTTTTCATAAGGAATTGTGCTAACTTCCTGGCCAGTGAAAACCGCAAGCAAGCCGTTTAAGTTGTTTTGAAGCGACAGAATAAACCATGAAAGCGTATACCCGTTGTCGGCACGGTTTAGAATTGTTGGCACAATGTCCTTTGGCACAACAAG
>CAYVDR010000011.1:7835-11293 GCA_964450625.1 uncultured Senegalimassilia sp. | reverse complement strand
TCGTCTTCACCCGTGTCTGCTTGTTCGGCGCCTTTGCGCCTTTTGCCAATGAAGAACCACCAAGCACCTGCGCCAAGTGCAAGTGCAATTAAAAGTGCAACAACCCATGCAATTGGGTTGCCAGCAATTTGCTGCATCGCTTGGTTTATGTCTTCGTTACTAATGCCTGCACCCTGACCATCTGTTAGCGGGTCGGCAACTTCAACGCCGTCTGTTGTAGCAACGCCATCAAGCACGTCACCAGCTGCTTGTGAGCTTTGCGCCGCATTGCTTAAACCCGAGGAATTTGACGAGCCGCCCAAGCTTGCAGAAGCAAGACCGGCAGAAGTTGTAGCGCCAGCAAGCCCGCCACCCGAGGTTGCACTTGCAAGGCCGCCACCACTGCTGCCGCCTGCACCAGCGCCACTAAGCCCCGCTGACACGGTGCCAACTTCAGCAACTGCAATATTTCCAGCACCGCCAAGCGCACTGTAGCTTGCAAGCGTAAACGAAACATAACCGTTGTCTTGTCGCAGTGCCGATGTGTATCGCACAATGCCCTGCGCATCCTTCCAGTAAATGCGCAGGGCACTTGAGCGGTTTACAGCACCAGCAGACAATGTAACGCCAATGTTGCCAGTGTTGTTTGACACCTCAAGCGCATTCTGCCCAATTTTATAAACACCCCTATACACTGCACTTCCAATGACAGAGTCGCCATTTACCTGCGCTTGCGTGCTTATTGTTGTGTCAACATCGCTAACGTTAGACAAGCTAAACTCAACATAAGACGCCCCAATGCAAGATGTGTCCACAAGGCACGCCTGGCTAACATCGCATGTGCCATCAACCGTTTTTTCTTCATCGCCCGCTTGCGCATTAGTTGTAATTTGTGCATACACAGGCACAACGCGAATGTCACTTTGCACGGTGTACGTTGCGTCAAAGCTTTGTGCATTGCTTGGTTTCCAGCCCTTAAAATACTGTCCTTGAGCAGCTGAAGGCATGGGGCTTTCAACATCAACAAGGCGCAAACCAGAAATAACCTGAGTTTGCTGAAGCACTGTTGTGCCGTCCATATCCACAAAAGTAACCGTGGGCTTATAGCTTTCTGCAAACACAGCATAGAAGTTAAGGGTGGCATCATTTGCAGCATAAAGCGACAATGTATCTGACGTTAAAACATCTGCACTAGTTGAGCCTTCCGTGCTTGCCCAACCTTTAAACTCATAGCCTGCCTGCGAAGTTGTGGGGTTTGCTTTGCCAGCCTTCTTAAACGCAGCATCTACAGTCGATGACGCTGTGCAGTCCGCCGCACTAGCGTACAAAGAACCTGCACTGTAAAAGTTAACGTTTAGCACTTGTTCTTCCACCGAATAAATTGCATAGTACATTGTTGTATCGCTGCTGTCGCTTGAGCCTGTTGCCGCTGGCAGCTGCGTTGTGTACATGGGCTCGGCGTCCGTCTCGCGCACCGACCAGCCAAGCATTGTGTACTTCATGCCCGCCTGCACAAACGTGCTGCCCACAGCTGCGCATGTGCTGGCAAGTGCGTCAATGGATGAGCCATAGTCAACATAGGAAGTGTCAGAAGTTCCCTTTACGTAAGTGCCATCAACGCCCATTTTATAGTAATAAAAACCAATCTTAACTTTTGTTGCTTGCTCGCTAAAGCATGCTGTGTATGTGACATCCCCCGTCAAACTTGGAAGTGGTGTTTCTGGCGAATACGCAACATCGGCTGTTGTAGTTGCTGCAACCCAACCTGCTGCCCAACCTGCAAACGAATACGTTTTGCCAGTTTGTGTGCTTTGCTTCGAAGGGGTGGTGGATGTGTTGTTTGTTGCGGCGAAATACGTTGGCGTGCTGTTTGCGCTTTCAGCGTACGCCACAAGCGTGTTGTCAACCTTAAATGTTACAAGGTGCTCATTTGCAGCCACACGCACATAGTAGGCACTTAGCACAACATTGCCAGAGAATGCACCTGGAATGTTGTAGTCAAACACAACGCTGCTTGCAAGTTGCTTTGCGTCCCAAACAGTGCCGTTGGTATCACGCCAACCCACAAAGCGAAACGTAGCGCCTTCGCTTTCGAAATCTGCTGCCTGTGGCAAAACTTGCGCAGGTGTTGATTGAGCGATAGTTTTGCCATACATTGCAGTTAGCGTTTGTGCACCTTGCACACTTCCAGTACTGGTGCGTGCACCCGTGAACTGGACAGCAACGCTTACAGGTTTCGTTTCATAAACTGGGTAGTACGTTGCACTTTCTTCAGCAACCACTGTGCCAGACGTTGGCAGCACTACGTCTGCCTTTGTTGCATTGGCGCTTTTTGCCCAGCCAACAAATTCATAGTTAACGCCATTTATTGCATCCTTTTGCAAAAGTGCAGGGTCTGGCAGCTGAATTTCAGAGCCATAAACAAGCCCTTCAAACGTGGCAATTGTTTCGGTTTCGCTGTTAAACACAACCGTGTAAGGTGCTTCCCACGCAAGGCTTCCAGCACTTGTGGGGGCGGCAACCGAAACGTTTTTGTAAGCGTCCACAAACCAGCTTCGGTCAAGTACTGCAGCTGATGAGCTTGCAGGCGTTGCAAACACGCCGCCAGCACTGTTTTCGCCAGCAGGGTTGCCCACGCTAATGGCGCTGCCTGCATGCGTAAAGCCTGACGCAACACTAAAACTTGCAGCGCACACATCGCTTGCATTTGCACCGGTGCTAGTGAAGTTCGGCGCACCAGCAAGCGTTAGTGTTGCTGTTGTGGCAGCATTAACCGCACTAGATGCAGGCGTTGCTTCAACAACTTCACCAGCGCTTGAGTTCTTGGAATAGAACCAATTGCTTGGTTTATTGGCAGCATCAATGTAGTCGCCTAAATCAATTTTGGTGCCCTTTAACTTTTGGTACGCCTCACTGCCACCAGCCGCAGTAATGCTTGCGCCATTTATTTCGCATGCCGCTTGCCCTTGCACATCCACACCGCTTGCTGCGCCGTTTTGTGACGATGCGCTAACGGTGCCCGCAACGTTAACATTTGCAGCTTGAAGTGCTGAAATGCCTGTTGAGGTGGGCAAAATATTATATTGCGCTTGCATGAAAATTACAGCGGGCACAATGTTTTCAAGCTTTTCTTCGCCAGGCGCAACGTAGTTTGAAAACGCCCAACAAAACGTTCCATCGTCAAGTTGCATTTTTGTCGCGTAGTAAATTCTAGCGCCATACGTAGACGATGTTGCCACAGAATCGAACTGTGCCTGCTCCCTAAACTTTTGCAGAATTTCCTTGTACAAGCTGCTGCTTTCGTCAGGTTGAATGCGCTTTAAACTTTTTTGCGACACGTTTAGTGTGCCATCGCTGTAAGCCGACTCAACGTTGCCTGCCACCTGCGGCTTAGCATTGTTTTCAACGTTTACGCAAGACGTTGCATCAACGTTTATTGCAGGCGCACTAGTTGACGTTGGCACATAAATGCCAAATGC
>CAYVDR010000011.1:4615-7735 GCA_964450625.1 uncultured Senegalimassilia sp. | reverse complement strand
AGTGTCACCCGCACTTGCAGCTTGCAATGCTGCGCCAACGGAAGTGTAAAGTGCGCCTGTGTTTTTGTTTTTCGCAATGTTGTTTCTTGACCAAACCAAGTTTTGACCGCTTGCATTTGAGCTGCAGTTTTCATACGCACTGCCACTTAGTGCTTCAAACGCTTGTGCACAAGCAGAGGCGTTTGCACCACTTTCCAACGTTGCAAACACATCGCCATCAAGTTCGCCGCTTGTAGTTGTAATTCTGTTGCCAGATGCTAGCGCAAAGCCAGCCCCAAGCTGCACCGGAGTGTTTTGCTGCAACACTGTGTTGTTAGTGCTTTCAACTGAAATGTTGCCATCGAGTGCAAACTGTGCACCGCTGCCAGACGGCGCCAACATGCACCAAAAACTGCCAGCGGCCGTGTCAGCTGATGTGCTTTTTGCCACAAGGTTGCAGTTTGTAAGGCTTACGCGCGCATCGCTTGCACCCGTTGAGCGCACGGCAACAGCCCCGCTTGTGCCCTGCGTGCTAGCAGAAATTTCAAGCTGCTTTAAAGTTGTGCCAGCAGCTTCAAAACTGCCAGCAACATCCACGCCAAAGCTTGTGCCAAGCGCTGCTTGTGCACCAACGTTTGTGGCGTTTAAAACAAACGTTGCACGTGTGGCTGTTGATTGAACACCATAAGCAATTGATGTGCCGTTAATTGTTTGCGACAGCACGCTGCACGAATTTGCAACTATACTGCCACTGCTGTTGTTTGTTGCAGAAAGCCCAACCGTTTTGCCAGAGGCGGACTGTGCAACAACCGCAACATTGTTAAGTGTTAGCGTTGCCGCAGATGCAAGTTGCACAGCACAACTTGCATCAAATTGGTTGTAGCTTATTACGTTTATGTTTTCAGCCACAACATTTGCACTGCCACTAACGAGCAATGCAGCATTTGTACTTGATGTTTGCGAAATTTTGCCACCAGCTTCGCTAGACGTAATTTTTATACCAGCAGCATTCGAGGAGCTTTCGAAGGATGTAATAGTGTGCCCGCACAAGTCAAGCGTTATTTCACTGCCCGCTTGCCCCGCCCCTGAGTACACAACGTCGCCCGCATCTGCCAAAAGGCGCACAGTGCAGCCGTTTGTGGCTTGTGCAAGTGCTTCCTTTACACTGGAATAAGGAGTTGCAGTGCCACTTGCACTAACAACCTCAACTGGTGCGTTTTCAGCGTCAATCGCAAAGTAGATGCCTTGCGCGCCCCCTTCAATTTTGCAAGCAGCCCCGCTGCCAAGCGCATTTGTAAAGTGCGCTGCAACGGTTTGTGCAACAGAGGCATTTGCAGTGTAGTTAAACGTTGCAAAAATGTCGTTATTTAAGTTGTAGCCAGCACTTTCGCTGCCAAGAAGCACGGCTAAGCTGCTTGCCGAAAAGCTTTTTCCAAGCACAAATGGGCTATACATTTCAGAGCCTAAAGCAGCCTGGTATTTAGAGCTAGCACTGCCTGCGAACGTTACACGCAGCGCACCGTTTAGCAAAACACCGCTTTGGTTTAAGCTGTAAATGCCGCATGCCAAATTTGCAGCATTAACGTTAATGGACGTTGCGTTTGAGCTTCCAGAGCCATTGGCAACACTAGCACTTTTTGCTGCAATGCCATAGGCACTGCCACCTGCAGCAGTGGAACTTATGGTTGCACCCCGCACATCAACGCTTGCCTGCGACTTTAAGTAAATGCCATAAGCGTTAAGCCCAGTTGTTGTTGATGTGCCTGCGTTCGTAACGCTAACAAGCGGGCTTGCAATGCATGAAATTGTGGATGCCTCAACGCTGATGTTTGCTTTTTGGCCGTTTTCGTCCGCAAAAATTACAGCTGGGTTCATGTCGTTTGCAGTTGTTAGCGTGTTAGCAACCAAATTCGATTGGTCAACAACTAGTTTGCTTGCGCTAACATTTATGGTGCCGCTGTAGGCGTTTATTGCATGCATAGCAGTGCCGCCAGGCTTTGTGTAGTTCGCCGTTTTTTTAGCCTCAACTGTGCAATCTTGAATGCTTAACTTACCTGTTGAGCGCTGCACAATAGTGTTGCCAGCAACACCGCTTGAATACGTAACTTTGCCGCCTGAGCCCACAATGTTAACGTTTGCGCTGCCAACAATGCTTATGCCTGAAGAGCCAGAAGCGCCCAAATCAAACGCAAGAGTATGGCCGTTAAGCACAATGTCAACATCAATGTTGTTACCGTTTATTACCAAGTTGCCGCCAGATGTGGTTGTGAAATCGCTGTCGATGTAGTATGTGCCGCTTTCCGAGATTGTATAGGTTTGCGCCCTGTCAACCCACACGCTTGCAAGGCTGGTCTGTTCGGCTGCAAGCAGGCGCACCCACGCAGGCGTAAACATTGGCAAGTTTCCTGAGTGCTCAGCAAACTTCAACTGTGACTTTTTACCGCTGTTTAAAACCTTTGAAATGCTAGTTGGCGCCTTTAGAGGCGTTGCGGATGTAAGCAGCGCATCGCTTGCAATGCTGTTTGAGTTTGCTGCTTGCGCACTTGAACTTGCATTTGAATTGCTGGACGCCAAAGACGTTTGAACCACTGCAAACTTGCCACTTGCAACAACGCTGCCCTTACCTGTGGCATCCTTCACATTTTGAACCTGCTCTTGCGCTTGCCCGGCGTCTGCAAACTCAACAAGCTTTGTGCCCTGCGCATTGCCAGCCGCAAAAACACTTACTTCACTTTTGAATGTGCTGCCCTCAAGCACTTTGAACGGCGCAGAACTTGCATCACTTGCGCTGGCGTTGGCAGTTGAATTTTCATTTGCACTTGCACCTGTTGCGGCTGCATACAAGCTTGCACAACTGCCACTTGCTTGCGCTTGCACACAAATTGCGCCTGCAAGTGTTATTGTGCCGCCTTGTAAGTAAATACCATAGCAATCAACATAGCTAGAATTAGTTTGCTGTTGGTTATTGCTTAAAGCCTCGCTGTTTTGCGCTGTGGACACGGGCTTGGCCTTAATGCTTACATCTTGTACTTTAAGTGTTGAATTTTCTGATTTACCTTCTGCCTCCCCGCTGCTTTGCTGGGTTTGCTCATTGTTGTTCGCAAGCACACGAACAGCAGCACAAGCAAACGTTGGGTTTTC
>CAYVDR010000011.1:0-4515 GCA_964450625.1 uncultured Senegalimassilia sp. | reverse complement strand
CTTGCGCATAAGTGGTGGTTTGCACTTGTGTTTGCGTATCAAAAGTAACAGATTTATTCACCGTGTTTGCAAACGCTTGCGCTGGCAGTGCGCACAATGCAAGCGAGCACACAAGCACAAGCCTTAAAGCTAATAAAAATAAAGCTTTTGCTTTAGATACGTTATTAAAAACCATGGCAAACCTTCAAAACCAATCAATTGAACATTCAAAAGCCTACAAAAGTAAAAAGAAATTTTAACCCCTACTACAAACAGCGGGAGCCTGCCCATTTGCAAGCCCCCGCTAATAAACCTAACAGGTTATGTTGTACCTTACCCCAACTTAAAAGCTAGACCAAACAGCGCTGCTACTATTTAGTAGCTGTGCCACCGTCTGTGCTAGGAGTTGCGCTTGAAGAGCTGCTAGTAAAAAGTGGCTTTAAGTCTTCATTAATGAACGTGGTTGGGATAACAAAATTGCCACCGAGTGTGTACACGTTCTTAATTGTTGCAGTGTTAGATGCCACGAACGAATTGCTGCCCTCAGAGTCTTTTGTGGTAACTTTGCCTGTTGCTGCATCTTTGCTGCCAATAGTAACAGTGTTTACATCTTCCATGCCATCGTTATTTGTGCCTTCTTCGCCTTCGTGAGCCTGCACCAAAACTAGCACGCCGCCTTGTTTGCCTGCCAAAGCAGCACCTGCCAATGCGTCAACACCCTTAGACTTCATAGCACCATTTGCAACCGTAACGCTGTTTGCATTCAGCAAGTAGTTACCGTCAGCATCTTTAAATTCAGTTGACAAACGCCATGCAATTTGGTTTGAAGTGTCATAACCATCGTAACCTGCAATGCGCACAACTTCATTTGAAGTAACACCCTTGATGGAATCGTCTGACAAAGCACCAGTACCACCAGCAACAAACACTGTTGATGCTGCATTTATTTTCTCAAGACCGCCCTCAGGAAGCTTACGGTCTGCAGCTGTTGCGCCTGTTTTTTCAAGAATGATTGGTACATGATATTTGTAAGCAAAGCTTGACATTGAAAGTGCATCTTGGAAGTTGTCAGAAATTGCAACTACAGCGTAGTTGTATGTGCCAATGGCTTTAGCACATGCAACAGACGTCTCTGCTGCTTCTTCGCCAAACACACGCGCGCCACCTGCAAGTTCAACCTTGAGTTCTGTTAGCTGGCTTTCAACGTCTGCAGGAATAGCACCCTTACCGCCAATGATGTAAGCCTGAGTTGCACCAAGGCGTTGAATTTCAGCTTTAACCTCATCGTTCATGCCAGTTTCGCGGCTAATAAGAAGAATTGAAGCATTTTCTTTGCCAGCTAAGCCAGTGGATGCCATTGCGTCTGCGAAGTCATCGTCACGTGCCAAAATTACAGTTTTGCAAGAGCCAGCTGTTGGGAATGCTTGCTTAGAAATTGCAACTGAGGTTTGTGAAGCTTCCTCGCCTGCAAGAGATGTGAACAATGCTGTTTCAGCGTTAATTTTGAATGTCTTTGTTGTGGAGCCTGTGAATGCGCCTTTGCCAGTGATTGTTACAGTAGCAGTACCAGCTGCAGTGTTGTTTGTGTATGCAACATCATACTCAACGCCTTCAGTAAGCTTGTTACCATTGTAAGTAACTGTTACTTCTGGTTTCACAGCACTGCCATCAGTACTTGCAGGTTGGTCTGCAATGTCATCAACTACAACCGTTTTTGCGGTTACGCCTGCAGCAATGTCAACAGTAGCGCTTTTGCCATTGTCTGTTGGTTGAAGTGGAGTTGTTACCTTGTCTGTGCCAAGTGATTGCAAGTACAACATGCCAGCATCAATTTTGCTGTTTACAGCGTCCTTGCTGTAAGTTGATGTGTCAGATGTTGTCCATGCAGTTGGGTCTTCTGTGTTGTCCCAGTTGCGCACACCGTCCATTGCGTTGTCAACTGCTTCTGCCAATTTTTCGGATTTAATGTGGTAGAAGTTGTCATAGTAGTAAGAAATCCAGTCGTCTTGGTCAACATATTCTGGGTATAAGCAACCAAGAATGCGGCCAATGTTTTGAGCGTTTTCAACACTGTTCATAACAACGCCGTACATTGAACCAGCAGAACCGCTGCCAGTTACGTAGTAGCATTTAGCTTTTTGCTCATCGCTCATGCCCTTCAAAATGTCATCAGCGCTGCTGCCACTCTGACCACCGATTACAACCAAGTCAGCTTGAGCCAACTCTTCAGCTGTAGCTGTTGTTTTGCCAAGCGTGGTTGCAAGGTTGCTTGAAACTTGCTCGCAAGCTTCCAAATAACGGTTTGTTGAAGCTGTACCCTCTGAAACGTTGCTTTCAACTAAAGTGAACGTTTTTGTGCTTGCGTCATATGCAGAAACAGAAGCAACAACTTTTTTGCTTGCACCACTGTTTGCTAACTGCTGTAGCACATAACCTTGCGTGCCGCGAATGTAGCGCTCAAAGCTTTTTGCAATGTCAGTTGCGCTGCCATAACGAAGCTTCTTAGTTTTTGTAGCGTCATTAGCAACAACTGCGTCGCCTGCTTTTGCGATGTTATACATTGTTGTAATCATGTCGCTGTTGTTTGTCATTAGGTAATTGACGCCAGTTGGGTTGTAGGTAACACCACTGTGTGCAGTAGAAACAGCACCTGCGTAATCGCTTGAAGAATAATCCGCTTCTGTGCCAGTTCTGTCCTTTAATGTACCAACAACAACATCTGGCATCATGTCCCAAACTGCTTTTTCAGTGTCAGAGCCTGCAGCATATGTGCCGAGGGCAGCACGAGGACCCATTGCACCAGAACGAGCAGTGTTTACAACAACTTTGCTGCCAGTTGTGGTTTTGAACATGTAGTTGTAGAAATAGGGGTTAGGGTTTGTATTGAACTCTGAAGTGCCCAAAAGCATGTACTTAGGCCCGCTCCAGTCAGTCAATTTGTCAACGTCGTACCAGTCGTTAGCTGTTTCCTCAACGCCTGACAAACCCAAAATTTCAGGTGATGGCTGTGCTGCACGGGTTGCAGCAGCAGTTACATAACCGTCGGTTGAAAGTGGCTGAACGTCATCAGCACCAGCGACACCAGGCACAGCACCTAAAGTGGCTGCAAGGCATGCGCCTGCAACAACAGGAGCAATGCGCGACTTAAAAAAAGTAAGTTTCATACAAAAACCTTCCTTCTTCTTACCTGCCCTACAAACCTTCAAACTTGCCATTTAACGAAAAGGCGCAAACAACAAATAAAAATGTCATAAGGCAAAACTTCGTGCGAATTAACTTTCGCACACCAACAAAACACTACAGGCAAGCAAACCGCCCGCCAGGTTAAGGCGCACGTGGCAACGAAACACCTTTATTGGTGCAGCACAACCAGTAAAAATTTAACTATTGCACCACTAAAGGGGTTTTTAACGCCACTGAGTCTTAACAGACATTTATTCTAAAACAAACATATTTACGAACTTAAATAAAACACAATAATCTTTAAGGGGGTTTACAGGATTTTCATTTTTCAAAAAAACCATGGCAAAACTCAACCAAAAACTCAAACTAAACTCCGAACTTTTCTTCAGCATTTTTTGAACACAACAATTGACCATACAACTTCATCGCTTAAGGCAAGCGGTGAAAATTTATGCGGCATGCGCGCTTTTGCGGTAAAGCAAAAAAATGCCACTTTTAAGCATCATCCCTACAGGGTGATTATTTATTTACCCTGCTAGATTGCGCATAAAATAATTGATTTAAATTTCTGTTACAACTATAATTTGCACCACGTTGCCAGAAGCGGGGCATTCCATTCTGAATTTAAATGAAGAAGGGAGGCTTCTATGGTCAACGGAGTTTTGGGCAAGAAGTTTTTAATTGCTGCAGTTGCATGCTGCATTTGCGCATTAATTGCTGTGCCTTGCGCGTGGGCGTTTTACCACGTTCACACAGAAGAGGGTGCAAGCACAGCAAGCAAAGGCGTTTATGAAGTAACATGCGTGCTTGACGAAACTTCCCAAGGCGGTGGCGTACGTAGCGAGTTGGTAATTGTTCCGGAGGGCAGCACAGTTAAAGAGCTGCTAAACGAAGACATTCGTTCCTCGAATAGTCAAAACGGAATTAGCGCCATTCACAACTACGACGTTTCCAGCTTGGCAGAATACCTGTCAGGCAAAAACTACACGTGCACGGTTTATGGTGCTGAAACACAAAAACCTGGCACGCACACCACGCATGACGGTGATGGCAAAACTGGTACAGACATAAAGCTGTCGCGTTATGACAACGTGGTAATTAAGGTGTCTTAATTTTAAGCACCTTAACGGTTGCTAATTTGAATTGGCAGCCGAACTGGACAGGCAGTTGGTCGACCAGCCAACTGCCTGTTTGTTTTATCTGCTGTTTTAAGCTCCAAAAAATTCATGGAAAACTGTAAGCATTAGTAAGCATAACGCTGCATTTACTGCCACTGCCAAGCAGCGCTCACTCTTACTTTCACACAAATTGTTATAGTTCAAAATTTAGGCACAACACATTGTGCATTTGTGC
>CAYVDR010000010.1:7960-15076 GCA_964450625.1 uncultured Senegalimassilia sp. | reverse complement strand
TTTTGCTCCTTTTGAATTGTGGCGGTAATTGCGTGCATGTGCTCCGTGCGCTGTTCGCTTAAAGCTGAAATTAATAGTGAGTCTTCAATTGCAATGTCGGAGTCAAAGTAGCCGTGAAGCTTGTTGCGTGTAATTTTGTATTGACGGCGCAACATAAGCTCAACCGTTATTGTGCGCCCATTAGCTTCATATGAGGTTTGCCCCATAACTTGGTTGTAGTAAACCTCAGCAACAGGGCTTCGCCAGTCAACAACAAGGCGGTGGCAAGTTGCATCTGTAATGCCAGCAAGCCCAATGTAAATGTTTTTTGTTTTGCCGCTTTGAAGTTTTATGCTAATGCGTGCAAAGTAAGGTTGCTCGCTTAGCTTCGTGGCAGCCTGCAGCCGTTCGCTGTCGGCAGTTTGCTCAAGGTTGTAATCGCGAATGATGTTGTTTAGCACGGCGTAATCAACATAAGTTTCCTGGGCTTCGCCTTCACTTGCAAAATTGTGCTTAACTTCGCCTTGCAGGGCTTCTTTGTCGGCTGCAGCAGCTTCACTGCGCTTTTTCATTTTGCTTGAAAGGTGCGCAATAATTTCTTGCAGCGTGTTGTATGTTTGCGTTAAATGCTGCTGTTCAGCATCAAATTCTGGCATTGTATTGTAAGTCACCGTTTTGTTTCTTTCGCCAAGTTACTTGTGAGTGTTTTGCTTGTAATAGTTCGTAGAATATCTAAGGTTACATAAGCTGCATTATCGAAAAGTTAGCTTAACCCCAAACGGATGAGCCGCTATTGGAAAGCCCCTGACCGTTTTGAGCCATGTAAGAATTAAGCGCTTGGTTAAAGTCGCTGGAGTTTAAAATTTCCATAGCAATTGGGTAAAGTACTATGAGTGAAAGTACATTAAGCACAAGCGCTGCAGCACACAAAATGCAAGCAACCGTTGCTTTTTTCTTTAATGCCCTTGCAGCATTTGCAATTTCGCCAGTTTTGTTTTGCAAAGCATTTACGCCGCGCATGCCCAAACAAGCAAAAACGAGTCCAATAATGCTTAATACAACCCCGCCCAAAAGCAAGGAAACAGGCCCAGTTATAAGTGCAACGGTAATTTTTGTTTGCGCTTGACGCAATGCCGTTGCATCTTTAGATTCCGCTGCTGCCAAAGCCACCACTTCCTCGTTGTGTGCTGTCAAGAGTGTCAACCTGTTTAAAATTAATGTGTGTTGTTGGCATTACAACAAGTTGAGCAATTCTGTCACCAACGTTTATGTTAAATGAATTTGTTTGGTCTAAGTTAATAAGGCAAACCTTAAGTTCGCCGCGGTAGTTACTGTCAATTAGCCCAGGTGCATTCACAATTGAAATGCCATGCTTTACCGCAAGCCCGCTTCGTGGCATAACAAAGCCAGCATAGCCTTCGGGAAGTGCAATAGCAATTGAAGTTGGCACAAGCGCACGTTGCCCAGGTTTAAGCTCAAGCGCCTGCGTAGCGCACAAATCAACACCAGCATCGCCTGCGTAAGCATACTGTGGCACCTTAGCGTTGTCGCTAAGCTTTTTTATTGGAATACGAACCGTGTTTGACATTTACTCTAAACCCTCCAATGCTGCCGCAAATTCTTTAGCATTCTTGAAGTCTTTATAAACGCTTGCAAAGCGAATGTATGCAACGTCGTCTAGCTTTGCCAAGCGCTCAAGAGCCATATTGCCTAAATCTTTTGACTTTATTTCTTGCAACTGTTTGTTTTGAAGTTCTGCTTCAATGCTTTCAATTAAGCTGTTAATTTCTTCAGGCGAAATTGGGCGCTTCGCACACGCTATGGCAACGCCACGGGTAAATTTATCGCGGTTGTAAAGCTCTGAAGAACCCCCCGACTTAATTACAATTAGCGGTTTTTCGCCAATGCGCTCGTAAGTTGTAAAGCGCTTGCCACACGAAAGGCACTCGCGCCTGCGGCGTATTGATGCGTCATCGTCGGCTGGGCGAGAATCTATTACCCTGGAATTTACACTACTGCAAGCTGGGCATTTCATGGATTACCCCCTTTAGCACCACTCTGCATAAATTACATCGCCAGCACCAGGTTCTTTTATGCCTGGACCTGTTGGCATCATGTAATACATGTTAGCTTGAAGCGTTTTAGATGTGCCTGGCCTGCCTTCAAGCGGTGTTGCTGTAAGTTCACCATTTTCACTGTGCACGGCTTTTAGCATTTTGACCGCGTAAAACTCAGGTTCACCTTCGGCGTGTTCTGGGTGCTCTTTTGGGCGCTTCTCCCCTGCTAGAGCGCTTTTATGCGCTGGCTTTTTGCCGTGGTGTGGTGGTTTTGGGAAAGGTTTTGTAAGCTTTACAGGCACGCGGTCAACTTCAGGTTCAAGCCCTAAGTATGCACGCATAAGCGGGCGTAGGTAGAAATTTAGCGTAAATGAAGCACCACCGCTTGGCCCTGAAATGCCAACAATTGGGGTGCTGCCCACAATAGCATAGCTTGAGTGATGCCCAGGCCCGTGGTTTGTTTGATGGCAAATAATGTTGCCAACCTCTTCCATAACCTCGCATGACCAGTCATCGCTGCCCTTTGAAGAGCCAGCATTTAAAACCACAATGTCGGCAACCTGAACTGCATTTTCAATTGCAGCTTTTATGCTGTTCTTTTCGTCTGGCACAATGTCAAACGGTACGTAAACGCCGCCCCATGTTTCTGTTTTTGCTTGAACTAGCAGGCTGTTTGTTTCAAAGTTGCGCCCGCGCCCCGCGAATGTGGCGCTGCGTGCGGTATCATACGGAAGCCCTGGGGCTACAAGTTCGTTGCCAGTGGGAATGAATGCCACACGCGGCTTTCTAACAACGTTAACACTTGCAAAGTTTCCAGATGCAATTCGTGCTGCAACATCTGGCGTAATTTTCAAACCCGCTTGTGCTAGCAGCGTTCCGGCGGTAAAGTTTGAACCAGCTGGCCTTGTACCAGCGCCCTTTTTGCTTGGGGCTGCATTAATTTTTATGTGCTGTTCATCTTCGGACACTTCAACATGTTCAATTACAATTGCTGTGTCAAAGCCTTCAGGCATTGCAACACCAGTGTTTGCAAACTGCCAATCGCGCCCACGAACCCAGTTTGTTGTGTCTGGCAACTCGCCTTCGCTTAAATTTTCAAAGCTTTCCCAATGCAAAGCCACAGAATCCATAGCGCATGTTAACACGTTTGGCATGTCGCATTGTGCGCAAACGTCTTGTGCAAGCACCCTGCCAACTGCGTTTGCAAGGCTCACACGCTCAGTGCAAGCGCATGTGCCAGCGCTCTCGCTTCTGTTAAAAAGCCCAAAGCCACCCTCAACGCCTTTTAAGGCTTCTAAAGTTTGTTTAACTGCTTCAGTTCTGCTAAGTTGAATATGGTTTGAATGGTCTCTCATGTTATTTCACCTTTACTAACGAAAACACGTCAACGTCTGTGTGCTTTGAAATTGCATCACGCGGGTTTAAAAATTCAAGTTCCATTAAAAAGCCCATGCCTGCAAGTTTTGCGCCTGCGCGCTCAATTAGTTTTACTTGTGCTATGGCAGTGCCGCCAGTTGCTACTAAATCGTCGACTAAAAGCACAACATCTTTTTCTGAAAGTGCATCCGTGTGAATTTGAAGCTGCTCGTTGCCGTATTCAAGCTCGTATGATTCTGTTAGAACTTCGCGAGGCAGTTTGTTAGGCTTGCGCGCAGGAATAAAGCCTGCGCCTAAACTGTAAGCAACAGGCGCGCCAATTAAAAAACCGCGGGCTTCAGAGCCTATAACTTTTGTTATGCCAAAGTCGCGGAAATGCTCGGAAATTTCATCCACAATGGCTTTAAAACCTTCTGGTTCTTTTAGAAGAGTTGTGATGTCTTTAAACACAACGCCAGGTTTTGGGTAGTCGGGAATGCTTGTAATGTGTTCTTCAAAATTGTAAGTTGCCACGCAATTTCCTTTCGCTAGGTAAGCAAATTCTGAAGCTTGCAGTATAACGCAACGGTTAACAAACATTTGCGACTGCATAAACATTCAATTGCAAAGCACCTATTTTGCTTGAGGGTTGACTGTTTAATTAAATTTATAGCAGCCATTTGACCTTAGCGCTACAATGCTAAAATTAAAGAATAAACAACGCCCAAACAATTACTAAATTAGTTAAATGAATCGCAAACTCTCAACTGCGCAAGCTAACAACAAAGGCAGCAAATGACATTTACAGCAAACGTAAAAGAGGAACTAGCACACGTGAGCGCTACGTGTAGCCACTGCGAACGTGCCATGCTTGCAGGCATTTTGCGAATTGAAGGCACTCTTTTTGTTGGGGGCAAAAACAAGCACAGGCTTGAAGTTGCAATTGACGCGCCAAGCGTTGCGCGCACAACAATTCAAATGCTGCACAACTTATATGACATAAAAACAAGCCTAACGCTGAGGCGTAGCGTGCTGCATAAAACAACAAACTATTTAATTGAATGTCCAGCACAACAAAAGTTATCAGATGCACTTTTAGACCTTGGAGTATTAACTGCTGAAGGCTCACTTGTGCTAGGGGTTGCCCCACACCTTGTTGCAAAGCAGTGCTGCACTGCTGCATACTTGCGCGGTGTGTTTTTAGGAAGCGGCTTTATTGCAAACCCAAGCGGTAACTTTCATTTCGAAATTGTTGTTGAAACCCAAAACCTTGCAAGCGACATTGCGCACCTTTTGCACCAAAACCAAATTGATGCAAAGGTTGTGCAACGCCGCAGTTCATACAAGGTGTACCTAAAAAATGGTGATGCAATTTTAAGGTTCTTGGCACTGTGTGGTGCGCACAAAGCCGCATTAGAAATGGAAAACGCTCGCGTTATAAAAAGCGTTAGAAGTGCTGTAAATCGCCAAACAAATGCAGAAGTTGCCAACCAAGCAAAGGCATCACGCGCCTCCCTTAACCAGCTAAACGCCATTCGCACTGTTTTACAAGCATACGGTATGAAAAACTTATCCCCCGCATTGCAAGATTTCATTAAGCTTAGGGTTGCCCACCCAGAAGCCACACTAAAGGAACTAGGTGCCCTTGCCAAACCACCGCTTTCAAAATCGGCTGTTAACCACCGTGTTCGCAGGCTTGAGGAAATGGCAACTAAGGTAACTTAAAAGACACTCAGCCAAAAAACGGGTTCATTCATTTCTAATTAACCACAATAGCTAGCAAACCATACTATAATGGTAATTCACTTTCAGACGTAAAAAATCTAAACCCTAGAAAAAGGGGGTCGGCAAAAATGCCTTTAAGACATCTATCAAAAAACCATTCACTCCAAAAAAGACCTACACAGCTTTATTTTGCTTTAGCAGCTGTTTTTCTTGCGTTGTCTCTTTTACTGATAACCCCACGGTTTTGTTTCGCAGCACAAGCAAGCGACTGGATGTCAGACATTGACAATACCGTGCCTATAAGCCACTTAACCGTTCCAGGCACTCACGATGCCGCTGCTTATAACCCAAGTGGGAAAGTTGATGCAAGTTTTGCGAAATGCCAAGACAAAAATATTCAAGCCCAACTAGAAGCAGGTGTGCGCTCATTCGACTTGCGCTATGTTTACAACTCAAGCAATGGCGAATTTGAGCTGTGGCACGGGTACAATATTGACTATATTGGTGGCTTCAAATGTATGGATGATACTGGCACTACCCAGCTTACACTGAAATCCGTTCTAACTACAATTCAAAATTATTTAGCTGCACACCCGACTGAATTTGTTTTTGTCGACCTTCAAAAGGAAGGCGGCGACACAATGGATGCAGAACTTAGCAACTTAAAAAAATCTTTTAACATTGTTGAAAATTCAGGTTATTCCGCTTCAACACCAATTAACAACGTAAGAGGAAAAATTCTAGATGGCTCAACGTTTTTACAAAACGCATCTGGGATATACAACACATGGGAGTGCACAGTTGAGGAAAAAATTAACGATTTACAGGAAGTTTTTACTAATGCGCCTGCTATAACGCTAGGTTACGCTGGTACTATTGAACAGAAGTGCGTATACACAAACATCTCGTGGCAAATGTCAAATTTTAGCAAAACTCCTGCCGATTATGCCGATGGCGTTAGAAACGGTTTTTTAAACTCCAACCCATTTTCAACTTACGGGCAAAAAGCCTATGGCGTTGTGTTGTATGACTTTCCAAGCGAATCCACACTCTCGTACACAATTCAAGCTAACAACTGGGCAAAAGCGCAGCGTATGGTACAATTCAATACCATGGGCGGAAGTTTAATCAACCCAGTTACCATAACTAGTGGCAGCACAATTTCGCAGCCAACAAACCCAACGCGCGAGGGCTACACGTTTAACGGTTGGTACAAAGACGAAAACCTTTCCCAAATATGGAATTTTGAAACAGACACAGTTGACAACAACACCACTTTGTATGCCAAGTGGTCTGTTAACACCTACAACATTACATACAACCTAGACGGTGGTACAAATGCCGCAGCTAACCCTGAAACCTACACTTATGGCACAGGCATTAAAGCATTTGAAAACCCAACACGCGAGGGCTACACGTTTGAAGGCTGGTTTAGCGACTCTTCGTTTACAACACCAATTTCAAGCATTCCATCAAACCAAATGGGTGAAGTGCAGCTTTGGGCAAAATGGACGCCGAGTGAATACAGCATTGCATATGACTTCGGAAACCTTGCCATTGTTACGGAAAACAGCAACCCGACAACTTACACATACGGCATCGGTGTTGCAAGCCTAACTTCACCTGTTATTGGTGCTGGCTACACATTTGCGGGCTGGTATGCCGACCCGGAATACAAAAATGCAATTACTGGAGTTTCGCAGACTCAAACTGGCAACGTTACAATTTATGGCAAAGTTGATGCTAACACCTACAACATTACATACAACCTAGACGGTGGTACAAATGCCGCAGCTAACCCTGAAACCTACACTTATGGCACAGGCATTAAAGCATTTGAAAACCCAACACGCGAGGGCTACACGTTTGAAGGTTGGTTTAGTAATGGAGCATTTACAACGCAGGTTACAAACATTCCTGCAACACAAACAGGTGATGTTGCACTTTATGCCAAGTGGGCAAAAAATGCTGACCCAGAGCCAGAACCACAACCAGACCC
>CAYVDR010000010.1:0-7860 GCA_964450625.1 uncultured Senegalimassilia sp. | reverse complement strand
GCACTTCCAACAAGTAACATTGAGGGTGTGTTTGATTCAAACAAAAGAAACAACATTCAGCGCATTTATGGTGAAAGCGGTTTTGACACATCAAACCAAATTGCAACGTGGTTTACATCTAACGGTTACTTAACAGGCAGCTGCGTTGTAATTGCAAACGGTGCTGAAAAACCAGGTGGTAAAGACGCACTAACTGGTGCAGCACTTGCTGGCAAAAACTCAGGTGTTATTTTGCTTTCAAATGCAAATTCTACTTTGGAAGCAACAAACACAACAACCCTTGAAGGGACAGACTCTAAAAATTCGCCAGCGTATTTAACAAACAATGCAAAAACAATTACAAAAGCCTATGTGCTTGGTGGCACAAGTGTCTCCCCTCAAGCGCTAATAACAAAAGTTGATAGCATTTTAAGTGAAGCAACGAGCAGCTAGCAGCCGGTTATATAGCGCACTTAAGCAGAAAATCAACAGCACTCAACTTACAGTTGAAGTGCACACGTGCCCACGCTTGGCAAAGCTTTAACACGCTTGCAACGTGGCTTTTGGCAATTTTCATGCTTTCAATGTTGGCGAATTGCGCCATAAGCAGCGCATTTGCATTGCTTATTGTTGTTGCTGGCAGGTTTTTTGTGCCGTAGCCGTTGCAGCTGTTGCACAAAATGCCGCCTTCGCTTGCCGAGAACTTTATAAAGCCATCTTTGGAAGCCAAAACGCTAAGTGCGCCTTGCAAATTTGTTCCGCACAGACAGCACTCGTTAAGGGCAGGGCGCACGCCGCAAAATGCAAATGTTTTTAGCACATGTGCAGCACTTACGGCAGGGGCAGTTTTTATGTTTGCCGCGTCTAGTTCATCAAAGGCGCGCACGCTCATGTTGTACAGTGGCGTGTTTTCCAAATTTTTTTGCGCGCCAGTGCACAAAATTTGTGCCATAACAGCACCTGCTGCTGAAAGCTCTAACACTTCACGGGCGTTTTTGTGCCCTGCAACCAAACGGGCTTCCTTTACAATATCTAGGTTTTTGCCAAACACACACAACAAATCTACCAGGGAATACAGCTCGAGTCGCGAAGCGAAAGTGTTGCTTGGTTTACGCGCACCCTTTGCCACTGCACTTACCTGCGAGCCATCGCAGCACACAAGCGTTACAATGACGTCGGATTCATTTAACGGGGTTTTGCGCACACACAGCGCACGAGTTTTGTAGGTGCCACGTGCCATTATTGAAGCTTGCCCTTAAGCGCCCTCGCCATAGCCAAAGCGCCTAATTTGCGCAGCATCGCGCCGCCAGTTTTTCTTCACTTTCACAATTAAGTCAAGGTAAACTTTTGTGCCTAACAGTTGCTCTAAATCCTTGCGGGCTTCTGTGCCAATTTTTTTAATAGCTGCGCCACGCTTGCCAATTATTATGCCCTTTTGACTTTCGCGTTCAACATAGATTCTGGCGAAGATTTTGTTTAGGTTTTGCTTGCGCACAAATTCCATGTGCTCAACACTAACACCAATTGCATGAGGCACTTCATCGTGGAAGCTGCGCAGAATTTTCTCGCGAATGAACTCTGCCACAATAACTTCAATGGGCTGGTCAGTTTCCATGTTTTTGGGAAACCAAGCAGGCCCTGCTGGCAAATAACCCTTAACGCACCCAATAAAGTTTTCGAGCCCTGTGCCTGTTTTAGCAGATAAGCACAGTAAATTATCCCACTGAAACAAGCGTTTAGCAGCCTGCGTTTGCTGCTGAATTTGTTTTTCGCTTGCAATGTCACACTTTGTTAGAACGCAAATTTTCTTAGCATGTTTTAGCTGCTTGGAATTTAGCTGTGACACCACCCAAGCATCCCCTCGCCCAACTGCACACGTTGCATCAATTAGCATTGCAACAACATCAACACCCTCAAGTGCTTTTAAGGCAGACGTGTTTAGCTCCTCACCCAAAGCATCATTTGGCTTGTGAAGCCCAGGTGTGTCAACCATAATCATCTGGAAATTTTCACGCGTGTACACCGCGCGAAAGCGGTGGCGCGTTGTTTGCGATGTGTTTGATGTTATGGCAAGCTTTTTGCCCATAATTGCATTTAGAAGCGTTGACTTGCCAGCGTTTGGTCTGCCCAAAAACGTTACGAAGCCAGACTGAAAATTTTCATCAAACTTTTCTTCACTGTGGCCAAAATATGCGTCTAAATCCATGGGTAAACCTTCACTTCCCTGCTAACACACAAAACCAAACTTGCTTAAAATTGCTGGCACAAACACTAAAAACCCCACAACAACTGACATTGCTGCCGCAAGCAAAACCGCACCTGCAGCGCAATCCTTCGCACGACGCGCAAGGCTATGATATGCTGGGTGTGCTAAATCAACAGCAGCTTCAATGGCAGTGTTTAGCACTTCAAGCGCAAAAACAATGCCAATGCAAATAACAATTGCAACCCAAGCCTGCAAATCAATGTTAAGAACTGCGCCAAGCACGCACACAATTACTGCAGCTGCAGCGTCAATTTTTAAGTTGCGCTCGCTCTTGAACGCCTGCACTACCCCACTGCCAGCGTTTTTAAACGCGCTTGCAATTGAATAGCGCTGCCCTGCGCGTTTAAGGTTTGCATTGCGCACATAATCTTTGTCTTGCGAACTCATAAAGTGCTAACGTGCCCCTTGTGCGTCCCAAGCGTTTAAAAGTTCGTCCTCTAAAGCCTCCATAACGCGAGCATCAGTTTCTTCAATGTGGTCATAGCCGCACAAATGCAAAAGCCCATGCACAACAAGTAAATTTATTTCTTGCTCAAACGTTGTGCCAAACTCCTTTGTTTGCGCAAGTGCAACATCGGGCGCAATGATGATATCCCCCAAACAATAAGGTTCGTCACTTTCAGAAACTTGCCCCCAGCCTGCGCTTTCAATGCCGTCACACTCAAACGACAGCACATCGGTTGGGCCTTGTCTTTTGCGATACGTTTCGTTAAGGTTAGCAATTTCTTCGTTTGTTACAAAGCTAATTGATACCTGAGTGTTTTTTGGCACGTCTTGGTCAGAAAGCACAAAATGCGCCAGTTTACTTACTGGCAGCTCATCAAGGTTTTTGATGCTGTACTTATAATTTATTAGAACTTCCATTAAAATTGCACCTTCTAAATTGCCTGTTTACCTGCGAAAAAGACTCTTGCAAAACCTATTGCTTACCACTACAACTGCACTTTCACAAGGCTACCAATGCGCGCCTGTTTGTCAACGGGAACTTTATAATAACTTTCCGTGCGCGCTGTGCCTTTAACCTCAACAATTGCATACTCCTGCGTGCCCGCGCGCGCTGCAAAATCTTGTGCGCACAAGTTGTTTGCAAGTTCGCGCAACTGCTTTGCCCGCACATTTATTGTAGCTGCGCTCACCTGGTCTGTGCGTGCTGCCGCAGGCGTACCTTCACGCTTTGAGTACGGGAAGGCGTGAATTTTGCTAAAGTGGCATTTACGTGCCACAGCAAGCGTGCTTTCAAAATCGGCATCACTCTCACCTGGGAAGCCACAAATAATATCTGTTGTTAGGGCCATTTCAGGCACAACTTCGTAAATGTGCTGCACAAGTTCGCAAAATTCTTGTGCTGTGTAGTTGCGATTCATTTCTGCTAGCACACGGCTGCTGCCAGATTGAAGCGGCAGGTGCATGTGCCTGCAAATTCTCCCCTTATGCTTAGCCATAAGCTCAATTAGTTCATCACTAACATCACCAGGCTCTACGCTTGAAATGCGGAAGCGACAAGGCATGTCGGGGGCTGGGCCGCAAATGCCCTTTGTTGCCCCAAGCAAGTCAGCCAAAAGCCCTGGTAAGCTGTAGTTGTGGCCCCTGGATGCATCCGCATAAGAGCCAAGGTTTATGCCAGTAAGCACAATCTCACGCGCACCTGCGCGTGCAAAGTTTACGCATTCATTTATAACCTTTGAAGCAGGCTTAGATGTTGCCAGGCCCCTGGCAACGTGAACAATGCAATAGCTGCATGCATTGTTGCAGCCATCTTGCACTTTTACGCCAACACGGCTTCGCAAAAGTTTTGGTAGCGCAAGCCTGCCAGTATTGCATGCGTTATTTTTGCAGCTCTTGCCCTGTGCGCCGCAAACCTGCGTTGTATTGCTTGCGTCACCTTCACTTTCGCACATAAGCTTTTCAATAACTTCCAAAACTTGCGCCTTACCAGCAACAAGCACACGCTTAGGTGCGAAAGCTGTAAAACTTTCAGGGTTTAGAGCGCAAGCGCAACCCGTAACAACAACCTTGGAAAAACCGTTTGCACGCAGCGCGCCGCGCACTGCCTTGCGCGTTTTTTTATCTGCCTGTGCTGTTACCGTGCATGTGTTTACAACAACAACGTTTGCATCCTGCGCGCTTTCAACCTGGGCAAAACCGCGCGCAAGCAAAGCATTTACGAATGCGTCTGACTCAACGCGGTTTACCTTGCACCCCAAATTTATAACTGCAAACTTCAAACCCAAAGCCTGCCTAACACAAAGCCCCAAGCTGATAGAGCACCAAAGCAGGCGCAACAATGCCAGCAGTTTCCGTTCGCAGAATGCTTCTTCCCAAACTAATTAATTTAGCATTTGGAATGCTACTTAAAAAGCAATCGATTTCTTCTTGCGTAATGCCGCCCTCAGGACCCACTACAACCGCCACTTTAACATTAGAGCCGCAGGCACTTGCAACAGGTGCTAAAGCTTGCGCTAACGCACACGTTTGTTGCGCTTGCTCCCAGCAAACCAAAACCGCATCGTAATTTTTTAAAGCTTCACACAGCCCTTGCACACTTGCGGGCTGCAAAACATCAGGGATGCGGGTTTGCCCTGCCTGCATGGCAGCGCTTTTAGCTATTGCTTGCCAGCGCGCCACCTTTGTTTGCGCGCGACTGCCAACAAGTTTTAACACCGAGCGGCTTGCTGCAAACGGCATAAACTTGCACACACCAAGCTCGGTTGCATGGCGAATGACACTGTCCATTTTGCTGCCCTTGCACAGGCCTTGCACAAGTGTTACCCTAGGGAAACTTTCTTGCTTTTGCAGGCGTTTTGCAATTGATACAACAACTTCCTTAGCACTTGCGCTAACAATTTCGCACTCGAAATAATCGGCCTCGGCATCAATTACAGCAATGTGCTCGCCTGCATGCAAGCGCAAAACTTTTGCGTGCGCTAAGTCATCGCGAGATAACCCAAGCACAAACTCAGGGTTAGTTTCATGCGAAATTACTTGGCTTTCTAAAAAGAAATGTTGAAGCGACATTGAAATTTGCTATACGCCTGCGCACAAAGAAGCTTAGTTGAATTTGTCACGCAAACGCTGCAGCGGGGTTCTTGCTTGCGAGACGTTTTCGCCAAGTTCTTTTGCAAGTTCTTCCAAAAGCTCACGCTGGCGTTTTGTAACTTTTTTAGGCACACTAACTTGCATGTGCACGTATAAATCGCCCCTGGCATCGCTTTTGAAACGCGGCATGCCGCTGCCTTTAGCGCGCACAACCTGCCCGTTTTGCAAGCCTTCAGGGATGCGCACTTTAACTTTTTCATCAGCAAAAATGCCATCAAGTTCAATTTCGCAACCCAGCGTTGCTTGCACGATTGACACGCTTGCGCGGCAATGCAAGTCGTCGCCATCGCGCTCGAAGAATTCATGCGGCTGCACGCGACACGTTACAATTAAGTCGCCAGTGTGCGCACCACGCACGCCCGCCTCGCCAAAACCGCTAAGGCGCAGCTGCTGCGAATCGCGAATGCCAACTGGCACTTCCACCGTTACACGCTGTCTGTCAGGCACACGCCCCTGCCCTTCGCATTCGCTGCATGGGTTTTCAATAGTTTTGCCACTGCCAGCGCATTTACTGCAAGTTGTTGTGGTTTTCATGTCGCCTAGGAATGTGCGTTGCACAGTTGTAACACGGCCGTGACCACTGCATTCCGTGCAAGTGACTTCCTTGCCGCCCTCGCCTAAGCCGCTGCCATCGCAATCGGGGCAAGGCGACAAGCGGTCGTAAACAATTTCTTTTTTAGCGCCAGTGGCAACCTCTTCAAGCGTTAGGCGCAAGCCCACGCCCATATCGCGGCCTTCCGTGCGCACTTGACGCCCACCGCCAGCAGCGCCACCAAAAAAGCTGCTGAAAATGTCGCCCACACCAAAGCCGCCACCGAACAGGTCATCAAAATCAACGTAGCCACCTGGGCCAGAACCTGCAGCAGCACTTGGGATAGTGCCAAAGCGGTCATACTGCGCGCGTTTATTGGCATCGCTTAAAACATCGTAAGCCTCATTCAATTCTTTGAACTGCTCTTCGGCATTTTCTGCTTTATTAACATCGGGGTGAAGTTGGCGCGCGCGCTTTCTGAAAGCCTTTTTAATTTCGGCTTCTGTTGCATCTTTTGAAACGCCTAAAACTTCATATAAATCGCGTGCCATAAACTTAAAACTACCTTTCGTATATGCTGCAAATTACTTTAACTATTTAAATTTATTAGTACCCTACGAGCCACTTAATGCTGTGCCTGCCACCCTAACCGCATGAATAACTTTTGAATAATCCATGCGTGTAGGCCCAATAACAGCAACCACACCAGCACTTTCACCCTCGCCGTAGCGGCTTGCCACAACGGACACACCCGACAGCCCAGCGCTTGCATTTTCAGAACCAATGCGCACGTGAGGCCCAACTTCACCCGCGCCTGCTGCATCATCTAAAATTTGGAGCAAAACGGTGTCGTCTTCCAAAACTTGAATGAGTGGCAAAATTTCCTTCGCATTGTTAAATTCAGGCTGAGCCAGCAAGCTTGACACTCCAACATGGCTAGCACGGCTACCTTCACCTTCTTTAATGCAAGCCAAAACTTCATCTAGTACCAAGCGAAGCAGCGGGTCGCCAAGGGCATCGCGCATGCCGCTTTCAAGACCACGCTCAATGTCATGCAACGTATTGCCAGAAAAAACATTGGACAAAACCTTTTGCACACCCGCCAATTCATCAGGCGAAACACTGTTTTTAAATTCAATGTTTCTGTTAAAAACGTGACCATCTTCGCTAACAACAACAATTAGCGCACGGTGAGGGTTAAGCGAAATTAACGAGAGCTGCTTGACATGTAAATCAAGAACAGAAGGTGCAAGCACAATTGAAAGGCAATCTGTAAGGCTTGTTAGAGCCTCTTGCGTTTGGGCTATTAAATCGTCCAATTCAGCAGCGCGCTCGCGAAGCTTTTTAGCAGCCTGCTTGCAGCGCTCGCTTTCAGTTGCACTAACGTTTTGTGCAAGCAAGCCGTCAACAAATGTGCGGTAACCAACATCGGTTGGAATACGCCCAGCCGAGGTGTGCGGCTGCGCAATAAAACCAGCGTCTTCAAGGTAGGAAAGTTCGTTTCTGACAGTGGCAGCACTAACACCAAGCTTGTAATGTTCCGTTAAAGTGCGCGAGCCAACAGGCAGGGCACATGCAACATATTCTTCAATTAGAGCAGCTAAAACACGTTGCCTTCTGTCCGATAACAAAGCATTTACCTTCCGTTGAAAATTTACCTTTTATAAGCGTGTCATATTAGCAGTCAAGGCTTTAAAGTGCCAAATTTGCACCAAATTGTAAAAAAGGGGGTCTACGTGCAAGAGTTCTTCATTGTATTATGTTGGGAAAATGTAAGTTAAATAACATGGTTGCAAGCATTAATAATAATCTTTAAGAACTCTTCCCTTGCTTCCAAATGCACGTTGTGCCCCGCACCCGGGACAATAACCACATCCGCCAAACTTTGCTGCTCAAGCCAGCGTGCAAATGCTGAATACTTTTTATCGAGTGCACCTGCAATGTATAAAGTGGGGAAATTGTTGTTTGCAAGCGCTTGCAGGGCGCA
>CAYVDR010000009.1:10811-15345 GCA_964450625.1 uncultured Senegalimassilia sp. | reverse complement strand
CCACACCCCAATATGTAAACCTTTTGAGAGCTAAGGTGGCTTTTTTGGTTTGCATGGTATTATTCCAATTCGAGTGCGCAAAATGTGCCACTCAACAGGAAACGAAACATTAACGCAGCATTTTTGAGTTGGAGGCCATAATGGATGAAACAGGTGTTTTAGGGCTAATAGAAGAACTTAGCATTCTTCTTGAGGAGTCCAAACAGGTTTTTGGTAAGCCGAACTTACGCCAGGTTGACATAACAGCTGCTTTTGAAATTATGGATGAGATTCGCGACACGTTCCCCAGCGAATTTTCCCAGTCGCGCCAAATTGTGCGTGAGCGCCAAAGTTTGCTAGACGATGCGCAAGACGAAGCCGACCGCTTAATTAACGACGCACAAAGCCAGGCTGTAACAATAGCATCTGAGCAGGAAATTGTTCGCATTGCGCAACAGCAAGCCGATGACATTATGGCAGACGCGCGCGAACTTGAGCGCCAAACGCGTGCAGGTTCTGAAGACTACGCCGATGAGGTGTTTGGCCATGTTGAACAAAGCCTAGAAAACTTGCTTAGCAACGTGCGCCGCTGCCGCGACAGGCTAAACGCAAATTCAATGCCAACTTCTTCTTCAAACATCAACCACTAAATGGCTGCGCAAGCTAACACACCTACAACTTTTAAAGTCCCGCACAACCTTTTAACCCCAACAGAAACCGTTTCTGTTAACGGGCAGTGCACGCTTGAGCGCCTTGTGCTTGGGCCTGACACGTACACATTTGCAAGCCCCATTAACTGGCAAGCCACCATTACAAACACTGGAAGTGCGCTTTTAGTTACAGGTAGCGCAAAAGCTGTGGCATGTGGCACATGCTCGCGCTGCTTGGACACATTTGAATTTGAACTTGAAGGCACGCTTGAAGGCTACTTCTTATTTAGTGAAGAAGACAAGCCAGAAGAGGGCATGGAAGAGGACGAATTTGAAGTTTTGCCCGAGAACAAAATTATTGACTTTATGCCTTTAATTAAAGCTGCACTTTTGATTGAACTGCCTCTTCAACCGCTTTGCAAAAGCGAGTGTAAAGGGCTTTGCGCGCATTGTGGCGCAAACCTAAACGAAGGCGCTTGTAACTGCAATAAAAACGCCACAACAAATGGCAGCACAGCGGGAAGCGAAAACGCCAACAGCGGCTCAAACCCCTTCGCCGTGTTGAAAAACATTAAGTTTGACTAACCCTTAAGCCGCCTACCCAGCTAAATTTTGCTGCTGCGTATTGTGCGAATGTGTGCAAGTGCCGCGCGAAATTTCAATTGGCTAAACTATACTTGAATTTAGATGAACATTTTTGGATACTAATGCAAATGCGTGCAAGAAAGGTGTATGTAAGCGTGAGTAATTCGTACAAAAACACAATGAATTTGCCAAGCACAAGTTTTCCTATGCGTGGGAATTTGCCGAAAAGCGAGCCCGAGCGTTTGAAGAAGTGGGAAAGCGAGCACATTTACGAGGCAGTGCTTGAGAAGAATAAGGATGGGCAGCCGTTTGTGCTGCATGATGGACCGCCGTATGCAAATGGACCAATTCACATTGGGCATGCGTTTAACAAAATTCTGAAGGATTTTGTTAACAAAAGCAAAGCCCAGCGCGGGTTCTTTACGCCTTATGTGCCTGGGTGGGACTGCCACGGCCAGCCAATTGAGCACATGGTTGAAACAACGTTAGGCCCTGAGAAAATGGCGAAAATTTCGCAACCAAAACTGCGCGAGCTTTGCCGCGATTGGGCAACTAAATATGTTGATGTGCAGCGCGAAGGCTTTAAGCGCTTAGGCATTAATGCCGACTGGCAGCACCCTTATTTAACGTACTTGCCAAACTATGAGTCGGGCAACGTTGAAATTTTTAAGAGCATGTACCTGGCGGGGCACATCTACAAAGGGCGCAAACCAATTCATTGGTGCAAGCGCTGCCACACAGCGTTGGCGGAGGCTGAAATTGAGTACGGCGATGAAGTGTCGCCTTCCATTTATGTAAAGTTTGAACTTGACGAGATGCCTAAGGCTTTTGCTGATGCAGGCGCAACAGGCAAAGTTAATGTTTTAATTTGGACAACAACGCCATGGACTCTGCCTGCAAACAGGGCAGTGTGCTTGAAACCAGATGCGGACTATGTAATAGTCCAAGCTGACGGCGAGCAATTTATTATTGCTCGTAGGCTTTTTATAGATGTTGTGCACCGTTCTGGCTGGAATGGTGCTGGGATTTTTTGCAAAGAAGCACTTAAGCCTGTTGTTGTCAAAGGCAAAGATTTATGCGGCGCAACATACACATGCCCCGTGCGCGAGGATTTAAAGGGCAAACTAATTTATGGCGACCATGTAACGCTTGATACTGGCACGGGTTGCGTGCACACAGCACCAGGTCACGGGCAAGAAGACTACCTGGTTGCAGCGCAGTTTGGCATTGACACGCTTATGCCAGTTGACGACAACGGTGTACTAACAAGCGAGGCGGGGCCGTTTGCTGGGCTTGACACCGACGATGCAAACCCCAAAATTATTGAGTGGCTTCGCGAAAAGGGCACGCTTGTTGCCGAGCAGGAAATCACACACAGCTACCCACATTGTTGGCGCTGCCACGCACCTGTAATTTTCCGCGCCACTAACCAATGGTTTGTGTCAATGGACGAAAAGGGGCTGCGCAGTGCCGCACTTGATGCAATTGATAGCGATGTTACATTCCACCCCGCGTGGTCGCAAAAGCGCATTGAGGTCATGATTACCGACAGGCCTGACTGGTGCATTTCGCGCCAACGCAGCTGGGGCGTGCCAATTCCAGTGTTTAGGTGCAAGGAATGCGGCGAAACACTTGCAACAGCTGAAACATTTGATGCTGTTATTGATTTGTTTAACACAAAAGGCGCCGATGCGTGGTTTACAAAGCAGCCTAGCGAATATTTGCCCGCAAACACAAAGTGCGAAAAGTGTGGCTGCAGCGAATTTGAACCCGAGCGCGACATTTTGGATGTTTGGTGGGAGTCGGGCTCAAGCCACACCAGCGTGCTTAAACACCGTGCAAGCGAAGGCTTAAACTTCCCTGCGCAAATGTACTTGGAAGGCTCCGACCAACACCGCGGCTGGTTTCAGTCATCGCTGCTTACGAGCATTGGCGCTTATGGCACGCCGCCCTACGAAAACATTTTGTCGTGCGGTTTTACCGTGGACGAACAGGGAAGGAAGATGTCGAAGTCGCTTGGCAACGGCATTGACCCAGCCGACGTTGCTTCCAAATATGGCGCCGATGTTTTGCGCCTTTGGGTTTGCAGCCAGGATTATTCGCATGACATGTCAATCTCGGACGGCATTTTGAAACAGGTGTCAGACGCATACAGGCGCTTTAGAAATACGTTCCGCTTTTTGCTTGGCAACTTAAACGACTTCAACATTGAAACCGATGCCGTGAAAAGCTGGAAAGACCTTGAGCCAATCGATAAATATGTGCTTGCAAAAACTGCTGAGCTTTTGAAAAACATTGAGCAGGCTTACGACACGTTCAAATTCAACGCAGTTTACCGCAGCATGTACGATTTTGTGAACGAGCTTTCAAGCGTTTACATGGACGTTGTTAAAGACAGGCTTTATTCAGAAGCACCAAACAGCATTCGCAGACGTGCTGTTCAAACAGTGCTTTACAATGTTTTGGAAGTTATGGTGCGCGTCTTGTGCCCCATTTTAGCGTTTACTACAGACGAAGTTTGGCAGCACTACCCCGAAGGCTTGAAAGCGCAACAAAACCGCCCAACAAACGTGCAGCTTGCAGGTTGGCCAAATGCTGCAAACTTTGTGCCAGCGCTGCCAAGTGAAAGCGAGCAAGCTGCAGTTATTAGCGAATTTGATGTGCTGCTTGAAGTGCGCGATGCTGTTACAAAAGCGCTTGAAACAGCGCGCGCAGGGCTTGTTATTAACAAAAGTCAAGAAGCCAGCGTAAACGTTAGCCTGCCAGCTGAAATGTATGAAGTTGCAAGCAAATTTGATGCCGCTGTTTTTGAAGAACTGTTCATTACATCGGGCGTTCAATTTAGTCAAGCTGGTGAACTTAATGTTGAGGTTTCAAAAGCCAGCGGGGAAAAATGCCCACGTTGCTGGAACTTCCGCACATTAAGCGGCAACGCAAACCACAGCGGTGTTTGCACACGCTGCGCAAATGCGCTTGACGAAATAGGTTTTGTTGATGCGTAGTGCCAAGCTGGCAATTTTTATTTTTGTGGCACTGCTTTGGGTTGTGCTTGACCAGTGCGTTAAAGCCTACATTATTGGCACCGTGCCAAGCACCCAGGGTGCAACTGGTCAAAATTTTGGACTGTTTAGCCTAACAATGGTGCACAACACTGGTGGTGCTTGGTCAATTTTTTCGGGCAACACAGGCGCGCTTGCAATATTTTCCATTACGATGTGCGCCTGTGTGTTTGTTTTTGTTTTGCTGTGCCACCGCAAATTGTACACCTGCCAACTTATTGCACTTGCCCTTGTTGTTGGCGGCGGCATTGGCAATGCCAT
>CAYVDR010000009.1:8556-10711 GCA_964450625.1 uncultured Senegalimassilia sp. | reverse complement strand
TGTTAGCACAGGTGAAACCATTGTCTATGAAGCATCCGATGCAGAAACTGCCCCAAGCATGTGCGCACAAGACATTCCGCTTGATGTGCGCTTTGAAGACGACGACATTTTAGTACTGTCGAAGCAAGCTGGTCTTGTGTGTCACCCAGCCCCAGGGCACAGCGCTGGCACACTGGTTCATGCACTTATAAACCACTGCGGCGCGCAACACCTTTGCAACGTGCAAGGTGGTGAGGAACGCTTGGGCATTGTGCACCGCTTGGACATGGACACAACAGGGCTTATGCTGGCTGCAAAAACCAACGAAGCAGGTGCGACGCTTATGGCAAGCATGAAGGCGCACATAATTGAGCGGCACTACATTGCGCTTGTACACGGCATTATTGCGCACGACACAGGCATGATTAACGCACCGATTGCTCGCAGCGAAACTGAACGGTTGCGCCGCATTGTTAAGCAATGCGAAGGGGCGCGCCAAGCTACAACAACATTTACGGTTCTTGAGCGCTTTAGCGCTGGCACACACGATACGGGCTACACCCTTATAGATTGCAAACTGTTTAGCGGGCGCACCCACCAAATTCGCGTGCACATGGAATACATCAAACACCCAGTTGTGGGGGATGCCACTTACAACGCAACAGCACCCAAAACAGGCGCTGCGAACTTTAAGCTTGGGCGGCAATTTTTGCACTCGTACAAGCTAGGGTTTAACCACCCAATTTCTGGCGAAGAACTACTATTTTTCGACAACCCAACAGCCGACTTATGCAACACTTTAAAAGTGCTTACAGCGCGCAGTACAGGCAAAACGCAAGCTGGCATTAAAGTGGCAGACGCATTGGCAAAGGCACCACACCCCAGTGCGCCAGTATTCACAGACAAGTTGGGTTAAACACATGGCAAATGGCAGTAGCAAACAAGAAAAAGAAGAAGAAGGCGAAACAACACCTATTGGAGTGCTGCTATGCAACACGGGAAGCCCAAGCGCACCAGAACCAAAATGCGTGCGTGCATACCTTGCAAAGTTCTTAAACGACCCGAACATTCGCCCAATGAACAAGGTTACTTGGTGGGTTATTCTGCATTTGTTTGTGTTCCCAAAGCGTGCGAAAACGTCCGCCCAAAAATACAAGCTCATTTGGACAAGCGAAGGTTCGCCATTTAACATCGAACACGAAAAATTAAGGGAACTGTTAGAAACAGAACTTAACGAAGCTGGCATAAATGCACGTGTGGCGCTGGGCATGAATTATTCAAAGCCGTTCATTAAGGACGGGCTTGCCAAATTGTATGAGCAAGGTTGCAAGCCCATTGTGTGCTTGCCGCTTTACCCGCAAAGCGCATTTAGCACAACGCGTGCTGTGCGCGATGCGTTTCAAAAAGCCAAAAGTGCCCTGAACAACCCAACAGAAACAAAATTCGTTGACACATACTCAAGCAACGAGCGCTACTTAAGCGCTGTTGCAGCTTCAATTAAAGCCGCAGGCTTTGGCATGCAGCCAACAGACACGCTTTTGTGCGTGTTTCACTCCGTGCCACAAAACGACATTGATGCAGGTGACACGTACGAAGCCGAAGTGCACGCAACATGCAGTGCACTTGCCAAGCAACTTCAAGTTGCGCCCGAGCATTTCAAGTTTGCTTACAACTGCCGCTTTGACAAAGATCGCACGTGGCTTAGCCCCAGTGCGAAAACTGTGCTGGCACAAATTGCCGCAAACAGCAATTGCGGGCGAGTGTTTTTGGTTTGCCCAAACTTTGCAACAGACTGCCTTGAGACACACTACGACGTGAAGATTGTACTGAAAAGCTTCTACGAAGGTGAGCTGCAGAAAACTAGCAAAAAGCCCAGTGAATGCACGTTTACCTACATAGAGTGCCTAAACGGCACGCAAGAACATGCACGCGTACTGGCTAATGTTATTGCAGAGGCATTAAAAGCGTAAAAGGGCATCAACACTAGCATTTGTTGTGCGCACTAGTAATTCTTAAGCCGCGCTAACTCTACCAACGAAAATTCCCTATACAACAAACAAGGCTTGCAAAATTGCAAGCCTTGTTTTACTTAAGCTAATAACGCTAACGTAAGCTAATTAGCATACTGCATATATTTACCAGATTACCCAACATTAAACGTAATAGCAGGACGAAC
>CAYVDR010000009.1:5876-8456 GCA_964450625.1 uncultured Senegalimassilia sp. | reverse complement strand
CAAAGCTTGAAGGCTTAACAATTTTTGCTTGCCGTCTACTACATTGCCAAGCTTAATCCACTCAATTGCTGTGCTGTCGCCACCTTCAGCTGTTTGCTGGTAGCTTCCGAATATAACATGGTCGCACCTTGTACAATGTTGCGCTGTGCTGTCGGTGCCATAATTTTCAAGCACGTGGCTTCCAGCTGCTATGGTTTCTGTATTAGTTTCAGTTGCTCCGCCTTCGCAAATTGAGCACTTCACCGTTGTTGTGGTTACAGTGCCACCAGAAACGCATACACATGCCCCGCCATCATTTATTGCCGAGGTTACTGTAGTGCTAACGTTGGTGTGACCGCGGTACTGACCATTTGCAGCAAGCGTTGTGCCGCTGTCTTTCTTGGTGCCATCGCTTTTGTTCACAACAACAGAAATGTTACCTTGGGGCGTGGCAGCAGTGTCTGCAGTTGTAACGGTTACCACAATGTCCTTTGCATCGGCTGTTGTATCGGGCGATGTAACGGTTAGCACACCAGAATCGCTAAACTTCACCTTAGCAGCTTCAAGCGCGCTGCCTGCTTCGGTAGTGCTGCTTGCAGTTAAAGTAACTTTATAAGACGTATTGTCTTTTGGGTTTTTAACTGTTGCTGTGCCTTTTGTATCGCTAACAGATGTTAGGCTAAAGTTAATTGCTGGGCGCACACCAACTCCTCGGTTAGTTACAGAGTAACCATATGATGAAACATAACTAGTGGCGCCTGTGACAATAACTGGTGCAACATGCCCAGCCGTTTCTGAACCACCAGATTCAGCCCCGGAGCGCAGCCACCACCAAACGCAACCATTAGAAGCAGGCGAGGCAATTTGGCCGCTGTCAGTATTATCCGCATTCAACGCATAGGCTGTTGGTATGCAAAGGAGGTCATCTATGTTTCCTGCATCTTCAATTGCTTTTGCCTCTTCATAAGACAGCAAGAACACATTGCAATTCACGCCATCTGTGTCGGTTGACACAATTTTTGCTTTCTGCGTATTTGTAGTAAATGCCTTGTTATAGAAACTGGAGCCCGATTGAGTTGCAAATGTGCCAGTTGAATTTAACCAATCGCGAATATAACACGTTGACGACCATTCATGCCCGCTGTCATCGTCGCCCTTGTTCCACACAACAGCATTCAAAGCTTGGAAAGCAAGCAGCTTCTGAACGCCATCTGTTGGGTCGCCTAATTTAACCCACTCTATAGGCGTGCTGTCCGTACCAGCAGACGTTTGGGGGTAAGTGCCAAACAACACGTGGTCGCACGTTGTGCAATGTTGAGCATTGTCGTCGCCACCGTATTGCTCAAGCGCAGATGAGCCATCGTTTTTGACGTGACCTTTTGCTGGCGATATTATTTCTGTTACGGTGCCACCCGAACAAACAGAACAGCTGCCTGTTTTAACAGTCTCTTGCAAGCATATGCACGCACCATTTGTTGATTGAGTCCATGAAACCCCATTGTGTGCACGGTACTGACCAGTTTTAAGACCAGAAGTTGCATTATCTGTTGTAGATGTTTTGCCACTATCAATTTCGGTTGTGCCGTTGGATTTGTTCACAACTACCGAAACGTCACCTACAGCCGAATTATCGGCAACTTTTACAACACTGACCAAAATATCTTTAGAATCGGCACTGCTTGGTGTTGTTACAACCAGTTTACCAGAGTCATTAAATGCTACAGCGGCACCTGGCAACAAATCACCCGACTTTGCACTAGAATAGGCGCTAACAGTTACTTTGTAAACGGTGCCATCTTTAGTCACTTGAATTTCACCATTAGCATCTGTGACCATTGAAAACACAGCGTTTCCAGTATCTGCTGCGGAGGTTTTTGTGGCACGAGTAGTAGTGTTGTCGTTTAGAGTGACTGACTTTTCTAAATACTTGCCTTTTGAATCCTTCACATTAACGGTAACTTCCTGGTAAAGCGCTGGGCTTCCTTCTGGCAGGGTGACTGTCATTTTGCCTGTTGATGGGTCAACAGCCACAGTAGCATTTTCAACATTTTGCTGGGTGCCAGAACCGTTTTTATAGCTAACAGTTACTGTAAGAACATCACCGCTGTTTGTTGTTGGATCAAATACTTGCGTAACGCCAGGTGTATCACTGCTTGATGTACCTGTTACGCCACTGTAGCCCACAAATGTTGCATTGCCAGATGTTTTATCGGTTGTTTTGGTGCCGCGGTTTGTAGTGTTGTCAACAAGAGTTACTGATGTTTCTTTGGCATTGTCTTTGCCATCTGTAACATTAACAGTTATGCCTTTGCCGCTTGCAGCATTGCCATTTGGAAGTGTTACTGTGATTTCACCTTTGTCAGACAAAGTAACTTTTGCACCACTAACACTGTTTGCTGGGCTTGCGTCATCTGTAACCTTTACTTTGTAGGTGTTGCCACTTTTGTCAACAAGGGTAACCTCACCGCTTGATTCTGTTGTGCCTTCCATTTTGCTTGCATCAACATTTACAGGCACATCCACTGTTACAGTTTCATAGTTCTTTGTGTCTTTTGGTGTAAATGTGGCTTTGTAGGTTTTAGTTGCAGTTTCGCTGCCAAC
>CAYVDR010000009.1:0-5776 GCA_964450625.1 uncultured Senegalimassilia sp. | reverse complement strand
TGTCTTTTGGTGTAAATGTGGCTTTGTAGGTTTTAGTTGCAGTTTCGCTGCCAACGCTTGTTGTGCCTGCGTCAACCCAGCTCCACGTGCCTTCAATGCCGCCAAATGTCTCAGGCAAGCTTGAGGTTAGCTCACTAAGAGTTTGGTTTGCGCTAGCGTCAATTGCATCCACGCTGCCTTTAGGTGTTGCTTTGTCAATTGTGAACTCTTTAGTAACACTACTTCCAGCGTAATCGCCAATGCCTGTGATGATTACTTTAGCTGTGCCAACGTCAATGTTGTCTTCATAAGATACTGTGAAGTCTGTGCCTTCTTTCAAGCCATCAATTGTAACTGTTGGTTTTTTCTCATCTCCAGCATATGTAAACTTATCGGAAGACAGGCTAATTTTATCTTCAGGGATTGTTTTCTTTTCCTTTGTTACATTTACAGGCACATCCACTGTTACAGTTTCGTAGTTCTTTGTGTCTTTTGGTGTAAATGTGGCTTTGTAGGTTTTAGTTGCAGTTTCGCTGCCAACACTTGTTGTGCCTGCCTCTTTCCAAGTCCACGTGCCTTCGATGCCGCCGTAAGTGGCAGGCAGGTTTGAGGTTAGCTCGCTAAGCGTTTGGTTTGCCTTAGCGTCAATTTCAATGCCTTCATCTTGTGCGGGTTTTGCTTTTGTGATTGTAAATGTTTTTGTGATTGTGCCGGCTAATTTGCCTTTGCCTGTGATGGTTGCAGTTGCAGTTCCAACTTCAATGTTGTTGGTAAAGACAACTTCAAAGTCTTCGCCTTCTACAAGTTCACCAATTGTAACTTTAGGCTCACATTTGTTTCCTGTGTATTCAAATGTGGAAGGTTCAAGTTTAACTTGATCTGCCAAACCCTCAATTGAGCCTGCTTTAATTTCGCCACCTGTAATTTGTGCATCAGCAGCTTCTGCTTCATAGTTCGCTGCAACATCAGCTGGGCTAATTGTAAACACAAAGTCTTTGATTGTTAGGCCTTTTTCAACCTCAGATGTTTTGTTGCCTTCGTTGTCATAGAAAGTGCCGGTGCCTGTAATGCTAACCTGTTTGTCTTTGTCTGCATCAACAAGCCCTGTAACCTTTGTGCTATCGACTATAAGTTTTGCATCTGTCGTGCCGTCATACGTTTTAGACTCTGCAGTTATTGCACCTTTAGCAATTGTAAGCTTGGCTTTTTTAATTTCAAATGTTTTGTTTACAGTGCCCGAGTACTTGCCAATGCCTTGCACAATTACACTAGCTGTACCTGCATTGATGTTGTCAACATAAGACACAGTATAATCAAGACCATATTCAAGCCCTTCAATTTCTATTGCGGGTTTGTGAGCTGTGCCTGTGTATACCTGATTGTCGGCATCTGCAATTTTAATTTTGTCTTCTGGTATTGGCAAAAATGTAGCTTTGCCGTCTGTATCTGTTTCAACTGTTCCTTGGTTTGTACCATCGGAATCTGTAATTGTTACAGTTTTATTTGTTGCAGGCTCATCTTCGTCACCCTTAATTTCAACGTCAACACTGCCGTCACTTTCCGTGTCTGGAAGCTGCACAATAATTGTTCCATTTTTATCAACCGTAACAGTAGCACCTTCAATGGGGTTGCCATCTTTGTCTTTTACGACTGTAGTGAATTTTTTGCCGTCGGAATCTGTAACAGTAACTTTGCCACTTTCGTCAGTGTCAGCGCGTGCATCCTTAGAAATGCTTGCTGCTGCTTCAAATTTGCCATCGCTGTCGGTTTTGCCTGTTGCGCGCACTGAGCCGTCGGCTTCTTTAACTGTAACATCTTTGTCTTTTACAGCGTTGTCATTTGCATCTGTAACTGTAACCACAACATCTGTTGCAATAGCACTTGCAGGAAGCACTACAGAGACCTTACCCGCATCATCAATAAATGCGATAGCGCCTACAATTGGGCTTCCTTGCTTATCGGTTATGGCAACATTAAATAAATTGCCATTGTTGTCTGCAACTGTTACATTTCCGCTGTCACTTGTTTTGCTAGATGCTGCCCACTGCCCGTAGAGTGTGGCGTTATCTTGAATAGTGTTTTTGCTAAAGTCAAACTCGCCTGTAAGGTCGGCTTTCATGTACCAACCATTTAGCGTGTAGCCTTCCACCTTAGCTGTTTGTGGGCGCGTTGGAGCCTCACCTTTCCACACTTTTTGGCTAGGAATTGTGCTTGTTTGAGTTTGTGCTTGTTTTGCACCTGTTGTAACAAAAGAAACAAGCTTCCAGTTCCACAAAATTGGTTTAAGTGACTCTACAGATGTATCTTGCGGCATAACCACTGTGCCACCTAACACATATGCTACAGAAACATTTTTAGCATTGTCAGCTAAAAAGCCTGTTTGTGCACTTTGCTCTGCTGTGGCTTCAGAACCTGAAATTGTTGTTGTGCTTGTGTCACCAAAACCAGAAACTGTGTTTGTAAGCAAAATAACACCGGAATTTTTGCCTGCAAGGCTACTTCCTGCCAGCGCATCTGTGCCTTTTGGAGCTTCTGCACCATTTGCAATAACAACGGTGTTTGCGCTTAGTTTATACCCTCCCTCTTTGCTTGTTAGGTATTTTGCAATTTCGTTTGATGTGTCGTAGCCTGTGTAGCCTGCCATGCGCACGCATAAGCTTTCCCCAAACACATCTTCAACGCTTGCCTTTGTTAAAGCGCCTGTGCCACCTGGAACATAAATGGTTCCCTTAGCATCGCTTTCTGTGCCCACAATGTCGCGCACAGCAGCAACTGATTCATCTGGCAAGCAGCAGTCTTTAGTCTCAGCCGCATCTGTCTGAAGAAAAATTGGCAGGTGGTATTTGTAGGCAAAAGAAGAAATTGAAAGAGCGTCTTGGAAGTTTCTGCCCATAGCAACAATAGCATCTGTTATGGTTTCATTATTGCTTGCTGCATGTTCCTTTATTTTTTCGTAGCATTTAACAGACGTGTCGTAATATTCGTAGCCCCACACACGCTCGGTGCTTTCCACTTTAGTATTTGCTTTAAGCTGGGCTTCAACATCGAAAGGAATTGCACCTTCACCACCAATGATGTATGCATGAGTTGCCCCTAGTGCATTTATTTTTTCAATGGCGTCTGCATCAAGCCCAGAAAGCCTGTCAGTCAGAAGAATGGGAGCATCCAGCACGCCAGCAAGCCCAGTAGAAGACATTGAGTCGGCAAAATCATCGTCACGAGCAATGATTACCCAATCGCTTGTAGCACCTTCGTAAGCCTCACTTGCAATGTCTACTGCTGTATTTTTGCCTTCATCTCCTGCAAGACGAGTAATTTCTGGTTGGATGTTTGTTGTGTCTTGCTCTGTTGTTTTTTCTGCGTGAGCAGTGCCCGCAAGCGCTAGTGCAAACAAAAATGCTAGCAGACAAGCTGTAAGCGCTACAGTAAATTTTGTAAACACATTTGCATGTGCAGTTGCAAAGCCAGCTTTTGATCCTGCAAGCATATTGCCATGCAATTGCAATTTGTGAATACCAGACGTGTGTTTCATAACATACCTTTCTCGTCAAGAATAATGAACAACTTAAAATGTAATGCGAATTATTCACCCTAGTCAGTGAGTAAATTTCCACACAGCATTCACTAGGTTACTTTAGAAGAAAAAAATGTCAAGAGTTAAAATGGGTGAACAATTATTTTGAATGCGCCTAGGTGCAGAAATAAGAGTTTGGTAGTCTACGCAAATTTAAGAATAGGAGGCTATAATTCGCGCGCTATAATACAAGCCATTATATAAAGCCAACTGGATGCAACCGTAAGCACCCTGCCAAAGAAAGGTTTTAAACATGCTACACACAATACCAGGCACAAGCGTTAACATTGGTTATTTAGTAATGGGTTCGCTTCAAAATAACGTCTACATTATTGATAACGGCATAACAACATTTGTTGTTGACCCATCGTGCAATGCTGAAGAAATTATTGCGGCGCTTGATGGCAAAAAGCTTGATGCAATTGTTCTAACGCACCGCCACCACGACCACGTTGGTGCAGCAGCTGACCTGCGCAAAGCAACTGGTGCAACTGTTATAGCAAGCAAAAAGGATACACCCATAATTTCTGGCAAAGAGCCAATACCACACAACACAACTGCTTTTCAGCCATGCCCTGTTGACACAGAAGTAGAAGGCGGCTCGTCTCTAACCTTAGGAAGCATGGTATGGCAAGTGTTTGACACACCTGGTCACACGCCAGGTTCTATGTGTTTGTACATGCCATGCAACAGCGCGGGAAATGGTAGCTCAACTAGCCCTCTTTTAATTTCTGGTGACACCCTGTTTAGCGGAAGCATTGGAAGAACCGATTTCCCTGGTGGCAGCATGGAAGAAATGCGCAACTCGCTTAAACAGCTTGCCAACTTGCCAGACAACACATTTGTATTGCCTGGGCATGGCAACTTCACAACAATTGGTGCTGAACGCAACCGCACGTTTAGCTTATATATTTAGCGCCTTTATAAGCAACCTTGCAACCACAAGGCACTGCACACATTTACCCCACCAGCAAAGGAAATATCATGAAAAACGTTATTGTTTTTGGCTCAATGAACATGGACTTGTCAATTGAAAGTGACCACATGCCCACCCTTGGCGAAACAATTGTTGGCAGTGGCTTTATTACAAATGCTGGTGGCAAGGGTGCCAACCAAGCAGTTGCGGCTGCAAAACTAGGAGCAAGCGTTTTCATGCTAGGCGCTGTTGGCACGGACGCTTTTGGCAACCAGCTTATTGCAGAAATGGTTGACCAAGGCGTTGTATGCGACAACATTGCACGCAAAGAGGGCGTGCCAACAGGCGTGGCACTTATAACCCGCGTTCATGGCGACAACTTTATAACAATTGATTCTGGTGCTAATTTTTCCACAACCATAGCCGACATTTGCGAAAGCCTTGATACGCTTGCTAACCCAGGCGACGTGTTTTTAATGCAGCTTGAATGCGACAAACAAACAACTTGGGCTGCTGCAAAGGCGGCGCACGAACGCGGCATGTACGTTGTTATAAACCCTGCACCTGCGGCTCCAATCCCGCATGAAGTGCTGCCTAATTTAAACATGGTTGTTGTAAACGAAGGCGAATGCGAAACAATTACAGGCATTTACCCCAACAACAAACAAGATGCCAAACTCGCAGCCGAAAAGCTTATGCGTGCAGGGGTTTCATGTGTTGTTATAACTTTAGGTGAGCGTGGTTCACTGGTGTTTTACGAAGGCGAATGCATTGAATGCGTGCCAGATAAAGTTAGTGTTGTTGACACAACGTGCGCTGGTGACACATACATTGGCGCTTTAGTTGCAGCATATGCACAGGGCTTAAGCTTGGCTGAGGGCGCGGCGCTTGCAAACAAAGCATCGGCACTTGCATGCACTAAAGTTGGCGCACAGCAATCAATCCCAACACTTGAAGAACTTAATGCTTAAAGCTAAGAAGAACTAGAAGCGGCGCACACATTCCCGCAGTTAATACTCACTTACAAGTGAATAGTACTGCCCGCATTTCCCAGTTTTGCATACATTTATTGGTATCTCGAACAATGCCGACATTTTCTCGCTTGTTACCAGCTCATCTTTACTTCCATCGGCATAAAGCCTGCCATTTTTTATTAGCACAACCCTGTTTATTTCAGGGATAATGTCCTCAGCATAATGGGAGATTAAAATAACCGTAACCCCTTCAGCTGCCAACTTTCGCATGCTTTTGCGCACGTAGAACATGCCCTGGGGGTCAAGCCCTGTGCAAGGCTCATCTAGCACTAT
>CAYVDR010000008.1:0-15453 GCA_964450625.1 uncultured Senegalimassilia sp. | reverse complement strand
ATTCCTGTCTTATCAACGAAGTAGGTGCTGTTTCTTAATTCAGTAAATGTGTCTTTTAACATTCTTGGGTTGATGTATTGCATTTCAAAAACCTCCCACGCATTTGTTCCTTTAGTTTTGCCTAGAGTATAACAGCACACACAGCAGTTTTGAAAGCTAAACTGCTAGTCAACATAAAACGAACATTTGTTTCTAGTTTTGAAATTTAGCATCAAAAAAAGCAGCCCTATTATCACGTTAGGGCTGCTTTTAAAAATGAGAGAGAGGGGATGTGTAAGTTAGAACGCTACTTCAGCGCATCAACGTAGTTGACGTTAACTTTTGTGTTAACTTGCGTGATTGTGCCGTCGGTTTGGTAGAAGCTTACGTAGCCCACGCACTTTTCCTCGCCGTCAACTTTAACGTAAATGCCAAACAAGTCGCTTTCTTTGTCAAGTGAATCATCGTGGTATTTCCAGCAACCGAAAAGCTCTTTTACCTTGTCGATTGAATCGCCCACGTTAATTCCAATGCCACTTGAGAAGCTTGCACGCCCAGACAAGTTGTTTTTCATGTTCTCGGCGCTGGCATCAAATGCCATGCCAAGCAGCGTGCATTTGTCCCACTTGATTGCACTGTCGCTTGTGGTGTTTGCAATGTGAGTTTGAATTTCGTTAGTAGCAACGCCATAGCTGTCGGCACTGCCCTTCTTAAATACTACCCAGTTTTCACCGTAGCTTTTCTTAAACGTGCGGTCTTCGGTCATGTGCGCAAGGCGCCAAGCATTCGATTCGCTGAACTCCCAGCCATCGTTTAGCAATGTGCTAACTTCGCAAGGGAAGTTGTATTGCTTGCCGTTTAGAGTTGCACTGAAAATTTTCTTTGCATCGCTCAGTGTTGCCACATGCTTTTTGTCAGTTACCGTCAAGGACACAGTGCCGTTGGAATACGTCTTAGTTGAGCTGTCCAAATTGCAGTAGCCTGCATTGTTGTTTCCGTATTTTTGGATTTCGGCTTGTGCTTCTTGGGTTGTTACAGTTGCTTGTGTTGTGTCTTTTTTAGCACTGCACCCTGCAAAGCCTACCAAGCTTACGCACACTGCAAGTGCTGCACAAGCGCATTTAGTTTTTGTATTCATGTCTATGCCTCCTTTCGCCTAGAACAATAAGAATACATGGCCGCCAGCCAAATAGAACACTGCGCGCAGGCAGATGGCTGCAGCAATACCGCAAACTACAATTGCGCTGCCACAAACTTTCCAACCCTGCTTTTTGCCCATAAGCGCTGCTAGTACTGCAAGCACAACAGCAACAATTGCAACTAGTGTGCAAGGCAATGCGTTTGCAGCAAATGGCGAAAACGTTGCAGCATCAGTCATGCCAAACGTTGCACGAGTTGGGTCGAAGTAGTAGCCCATGTTTGTAAATGAGCCATTAACAGCAGCCATTGCAATAATGTAGATGATGGTGAAAGCTGCATTAGCAACAGAGCCTATAAGCACTTCTGCACTGAAGTCTTGCTTGGCATCTTCTGTAAATGAAGCCAACACAGCAAATGTAGCAGGCCCAAGCACGCAAGATGCACCAAGCAGAGAAAGAATTTGGCACACTGTGTTCCACGTTGGAAGGGCTGCCATCATGTAGGAGTGCCCCATAACAATAACTAGCAAAGCCGAAATTACTATGCCAGCAATTGCAACTGCTTTATGAACGGCGCCGTTTTTCTTCAGCTGGACAATGAACACCAACGCAACAATTGCAAGCAGCACAATGGCTATTAGCTCTTGGGTGATGCCAGATGTGATGTGCCCGAAGCCGTTGAATATGCGCTCCCAATGTTGAAGGTGCATGAAAACTGATATGCCGCCAACAACCAAAAGCACAGCCGATGTAACCCATGAGATGAACTGGGTTTTTTCACCTTTGCCACGAATGGACATAAGGCATTGGGTTGCGAACAAACCCGCGCACCACGAAATGAATGTGGTGAATAAAATTAGTGGCCACTCGAGTTCCATTATCTGTCGCCTCCTTCCCAATGATGACGCCTTAAGATGTACAGACAGCTTGGGTTGTTGCCAACATCTGGTAGGGCGTGAACTTGGTCTTCAGTGAACTCTTCTACAAAATCAACCATTTTACGGTAACCGCCATTGCCATAGGTGCCCTCGCCACGCTCGCCTGAGTTCATAGCACCCTTAAAGTCGCTGTAGCCTTTATCAAGGTCGCCAACCCAGCGGGCATTGCCACCGCACTGTGCAACACATTGTGGAAGTTCGCCTTCCTTTAAGCGCTGCTCGCACATGGTGCACTTCTCTACGACACGCTCGTCTTTGTTTAGGTAGCGCACGCCGTAAGGGCATGCCATAACGCAGAATTGACACCCAATGCACTTCTCTTTGTTAATTTGCACTGTGCCATCGTCTGCCACGTAAGAAGCCTCTGTTGGGCACACGCTTACGCACTGCGGGTTTTTGCAATGCTGGCATGTAATTGGCAAGAAGTACATGTATGCATCTGGCCATTTGCCCGAGCCGTTAGGGTCAAGGTTTGGCCCCACGCGAACAACTTTGTTCCAGTAACTTCCAATAGGCACACCGTTAATTGCCTTGCATGCAGGGCTGCAAGCCAAGCAGCCAACGCAGCGGTTAAGGTCGGTAATAATTGCCATGCGTGTCATGATTTACTCCCTTCCTTCGTAGTTAGGCAGCCATTCGTTCAAGCGAGGGTCGTCGGATGTGTGAATAATTGGCACGCCCTTTGAATCGCAAGGAACTGGGTTGTTGAACGGGCTGTTCTCTGCCGTTGCCTTATAAATTTTCACCTGGTAAGCACGCAAGTTTGAAGAGCCGCAATGTGGGTCACGTGCATAGTGGTCAATTAGCTGGTTTACAGCTGAGTGCTGGAAGCCATGGCCTGCATCTTGCACCTCTGGGTACCACCAAGTGTGTTCAAGGTTAACAACATTTTCATCAACGCCATAGTAAAGGTCGGCAACTTCACGGATTTTGCCCCACTCGGTTTCAATCCAAACCCAGTCGCCCTCTTCAATGCCATATTTAGCAGCAGTAACAGGGTTAATTTCAATGCGAGGCACTGGCCAAAGTTCACGACACCATGGAAGTTGCCTGTGCTCGGAGTGGAAGTAAACCGGAATACGACGCCCAGTTGTTGCAGTTAGTGGGTATTCCTTAATGCGGTCGCCATCTTTTGGCCCATGTGGTGGCTCAACCCAGCTTGGCAAGTACCATTTCTTTTCCTCTGGGAAGAATGTTTCCATTACAGTAGACCAAATTTCTTGCTTCATTGTTGGTGTGAACCAACCAGGCTTCCAGTCTGCAATGCCTGGGCCTGCTGTGTAGTCAAGACGTGCCCACACAAAGTCGCGTGCACGCAAGCCACCCGTTTGGTAGCGCCTGTAAGTGCCCCATTGTTTCGGGTCAACCTCTTTCGCCTGCCACCAGCCATTTTTCTGGAAGTCAGCCACGTAGTCGTCCCACTTTGCATACTTTGGCGTAAGCTTGTCAAGCTCTGTGCCGCGGCGTGTCATTGAAACAACTTTGCCGTTTTCAACATGCCATGCGGTGTTTGTCCACTCTTCTTTGGAGAACAACTTAATGGAGTCGTCCAGCTGCCAGTTGATGTCTGGCCAGAAGTCGTTAGGGTCATCGCTCCATGGCTCCTGTGTCCAAGGCTCGCCAATGTATTTAAACAAGCCCATAACAATTTCTGGGTCGTATGTTGCCTCGGCTGGTGGTTGCACGCATTTAACCGTAGCACCCATCGAACCTGCAGAGCCCTGTGAAGCACGTGGCGAGTTAAGCTCAATCCAGTGAGCAACAGGCAAAATAACGTCTGCTGCATCTGTTGAAGGTGCATGCCACAAGTTTAGGTCAACATAGAAATCAAGCGAGCACAATGCTTCCCATGCACGTGTGGAGTTTGTAAATGACAAGAAGTTGCCAGACTCATTCCACAAAAACTTAACTGGGTAAGGGTCGCCTGTAATCATGGCGTCATAGCATGTTGCACCGTCGCACCAGTAAGACCACCAACGAAGCAGTGGGAACTGCGAAATGCCAAGCTGCTTGTCGTTAACTTCGGCAGGAGGCGTTGAAGCACCTGGTGCCCAAGCCGAAAAGCCCTGCAAGTCACCGTCGATTGGCACCAAGGTTGGTCCACGGTTGCCGCCAGGTGTGTCCATGTTGCCAGTAATGCCCACCAAAGCATCTGATGCACGGCAGTTTTGAATTGCATTGCAAGCATGCTCTTGTGCAAGCATGTACTGAATGCCACCATTGCCATAGCCTGTTGAAGGGTCAAGGCGTGTGCCATATGCTTTTGCAGCAGCTTCAATCTTAGAAGCAGGAATGCCTGTAATTTCTTCAGCAGTTTTAAGGTCATATTCCGCACAGCGCTCTTTGAAGTATTCCCAAGCTGGCTTCACTTTTACAGTGCGGCCGTCTTTTAGAGTGATTTCAAATTCGCCTTCAAGTGCAGGGTCAATTGCTGGGTCAAATGGGGCTAGGTCTGGCACCCAACCTTGCACCTGGCCTGGCAGCAAGTTTGCTTGGTTGGCTTCTTTGCCTTTGTAAGCGGCATCGGTGTCGTAGTTTTCGCCTTCCCAGAAACCACCAGTGTTGTCAATAACTTCCAACTGGTCGGCATTAAACCAAGTGAACGCACCATATTCATGCGTAACACCTTGCGCTGCAAGCTTTTGCCAGTTCTTGTCGTATACCAAGAACTTGTAAGGGCTGCCGCCTTCTTTAATGTCGCTTTCTTTAAGAAGGTGCGTTTTCATGTCGTACGTTGAACCGTCTGTCCATTTTGCAGGGAAACCCGTTGGTTCCATGTCCATGCAAACCAAGAATGGAGCGTCTGTCCATTTTTTAACATACAGCTCATCAATTAGGTTGTTTTGGATGATAACGTTGCACCAGGCAAGTGTTAGAGCACCGTCTGTGCCTGGACGCAAATTCATCCAGTAATCAGCCTCTTTGCCCAAGTTTGCCATGCGTGGGTCAACTGAAATGTGGTAGTCGGCGCGGCTTGCAACGTCAACTGTGGTGCGGCAAGAGTCGTCGTAGTTTGAAAGCTCTGAAGCGCCCGCCCATTGCACGAAAACACGTGGGCGTGTAATAGTTTCCATCCACGACATTGCAAACTGTGAAACCATTGTGGTTGCAAAGTGGCGAGGCCCTTTACAAATTTGCCAAGCCTCAATGTTGTTTGGTGTTTCCAGCAAGTTCTTCAGAATTGATTCTGAGTGCATGCACCAAATGCGCGACGTGCCCACCTGACAAGATGTGCCCTCACCGCCGTACTGCTTTTTGATGTTCGTGATGTTTTCCGAAATGAGCTTGTAAGCCTCGTCCCAAGAAATGCGCACCCAGCCAGGCTCTTCGCCTTTAGGGTTCGTACGTTTCATTGGGTAGTGCAAGCGGTCGGGGTGGTAAGCTGCTTGAATGGATGACTGCGACTTTGCGCAGCAGTTGCCCATGGACTGCCAAGCGCCTTCGTCTGCTTCCACACGAATAGCACGGCCGTTTTGGACGATAACCTTAACACCGCATTCCATCTTTCCACAGCCACGACAACAAGACTTAACTGCAACTGTGTCTTTGCCAGAAACCTTTGGGTAGGTTTGCTCTGCCAAAGCGCGTGTGATAAGCGAACCAGACGTTGCTGCAACCGCACTAGTAACAGCTGCGGCTTTTAGAAACGTACGGCGCTTCATGTTAAGTTTGCCCATGTTTTCCTCCTTTAAATGTAGACTGTTTGTGACTGACAATATTGCAACTTTGTAAAGGCGCTTAGGCATTTGGGGGGTCAAGCGCCTTTTCAAGTTGCCACAAAGAATACGGGTGTTTATGCGCATTCGTCATCCACATAAAAGTGCGAAAGTGCTGAAATTAGCATCATAAATTTATATTATCTTCAAATAGTGAATAAACACGACCACGCTTTGACCTGCGAAAACAGTGAACTAATTATTCTTAGTGCAGAATAATTAAATAATTCCCTACCCAAACAATTGAAAAATGTCTTAAAATTCGCATTTAGAAATTTATTTGTTTCTAAAACGTTTCTAAAATGTAAAGAAACGCATAAAGAATTACTGGTTTTGGAATAAATTTTTGCTAACAGAAATTTAAAAAGAGAGTAATTTTATGAAAAGTGACGAAGTGAATAATTTGCCCACAAACCCCGTGAAGAAAAAGTGGGCACAAAGGGTCTCAGAAGTGTCAATGCCCCGAATTGGTGGGTTTTCACTTATACGATTGTGGACATTCATCCTGTTTTACAGCGTGCTCCCCTATTTTTCAGCCACTGAAATTAGAACGACGCTCTACGAAAACCAAACCATCTCACTTTTTGCATTTGTGCTGGGTGCAGGGCTAATTTTTTCAATATACAAACCGCGTACATACACCATTCAATCGCACGCATTCATTTGGGCTGGTGGAGTGCTGGCAGCAATTGGCAGCGCACTATGCTTTTTCAGCGATGTTTCAACACCTGCTGGCATGCTAACGTGCGCCCTGTCTGCAGTTATGACTGGCATTGGCTCAAGCTTTTTGTTTGTGCTGTGGGTGCGCATGCTTTTTGGGCAAGACCGTGCGGTTATGCTAATTGAATACGGCATGTCCACAGCCATTGCACTTGTTTGTGCAATCGTGCTGCTTTTGGTCCCCCATGCAATTTCACTTGTGGTAATTACAATAGCACCCGTTGCATCAGCTGCAATTCTGTCGAAGCTTATGGCTGCCTTGCAAGCAAAAAAACATGCCGAAAAAAAGGAAGACGTCAACAAAAAGAATGCAAATGCAAACGGTTTCTTCTTTATGAACACGCTAAACTTTTCAAAGAGCACAAAAAAGCTTTTTGCTAAAGGCCTTGCTTGCTCGCTAATTTATGGCTTTCTGGTGGGCATTACCGACATAGTTACAGGCTTCAGCGCGTTTTCTGCCAACGACAACCATGGCCTGGCAATTTTTCTGGTGGGCATTCTTGCTGCGTTTATGATGCTTTTAATTGGCATGTTTTCCAAAGAGCCGCTCGATTTGCTCTACCGCTTTTCAATGCTTCTTTTAGGCACTGGCTTTGTGCTAATTGCGCTAACAGAAGCTGGTATTACGTTTTACGTGGCACTTAGCATTGCAGGTTATTCCACACTAATTGCGTTTATGCTTCTGTGCTGCCACATTATATACCGCTCGTTTCGCACAGGTGCCACGCAAACAATAGCAATTTGCATAGGCACGCTCTACATTGGCGAAGCGCTGGGGCTTCTTTTAGGCGATGCGTTGGTGCTTAACGTTGGCAGCAACATTAATGCAAGTGCGCTTAGCATACTGTGCACCATAGCGTTTATGGCAACAACGCTGTTTGTGTTTAACGAAGCTGATTTAACGCACGCAGGCATAGGTGAACTTGAAACTGAGGTTGCAACAGGGGCTTTAAAGAATGCAACGGGCGAAAATGTTGGCGGTGAGGGTGACAGCACAAATGCAGATGCTTCCGCACAAGCAGCAAATGAAAACCCCATAACGCCAATTCAGCATGCAGCCGATGTTATAACGCAGCGCTATGGCCTCTCTCAGCGCCAGTCGGAAGTGCTGCTGCTTTTGCTGCAAGGCCGCACAATGGCACGCATTCAAGAAACGCTTTACATCTCGCCTGGCACTGTTAGCACGCACACACGCCACATTTACCAAAAAGTTGGCGTGGCAAACCGCCAAGCATTGCTTGACCTGGCGTTTAGCGAAAATTTAGAAGAAGCTAATGAACCGAATCATAAAAATTTATGATTGTGTAATCTTAAGTTTCAGCGCATAATTAGTGCCAAGATATAGTGAAATTAATGCTCACGTGAAGCTGGGGGGCTTTTCATTTAGGCAGGCTTCATCTGAATATAAATAAGGTGGAGGCTAAATAACATGAGCAACAAAACCATTTTGGCAAGCGAGCTTGAAAGTGCACTAGATAGCGCAAACAGCGCACGCATTGGCGTATGTGTGCCAAGCAACATAAACACAGATTCGCAAATTCTAAAAACAGCGGCAACGCTTGCGCAAGCACACGGTTGCGCAAAAATTGTGTGTGCAACAAAACTTCACGCAGCAACACTTCAGGCTGCACTTGAAAACGCAACAGAAATGAGCGACGTTGAGGTTGTGTTCATGCAAGACTTGGCATTGCGCCAACTTGAGTGCGAGCAGGTGCAAGAGCAAGTGAAGCGCAAAAACAGAGTGCTTGACGCAAACGAAATGGATGTTTTAACCGAGGATGTTAAAGTTTGCGGGCTTAAAGCAAAGCGGCTTTCGGAAATGTTGAAGTTTTTCTACCACAGCTTGGCGGATTGCACAGCAGAAAAAGATGACTGGCTTGTAAGCGAAGAAGAAGCCAAAGTTTTTGCAATCTTGGAAGAAAACTTGGAAGCACGGCAGGCTTGCGTGCCCGCTGAAGTTGCTGCAAAAGCGTACATTGGCATGAAGCAAGCCAATGTTGAGCCCTGCGCCACACACATGGTTGTTGACAACTTTGGGGCTTTGAGCCGCTCCGCACAGCGCTTGCTGGAGTTTTTAAGCGGTGGCAATTTGGTTGCCTTCGGAAACGAAGAGTTTCAAATGTCAGACGATGAGGCCTACCCCAACCCCGCTGGCATGACTGAACTTTTAAAGAGCGATGGCACAACAACAATTTATGTCGAAGAGCAAACCCCCATTAAAATGCCTGCTAAAACGCTGCAAAACCCAATGGAGGAGTTTGAATACATTACAACGTATGTGCAAAAGTGCACAGAGGACGGCACAAAGCCTGAAGATATTACAATTGCATGCCCAAATGCAACATGGGCAAAGCAAATTCACAAAGCACTGAAGGCGCAAAATGTGGCATGTGCACTTGATTTGCCGCCGAAAAAAATTGCAGGCGACCCACGCGACAAAGAGCGTTGCGGTGAAATTCGCTTACATGCATTTGCTAAACTTTTGCAAAACAAAAGTGATGTCACAGCGCTGCGCACGTTCATTGGTGCAGGCGATTGGCTTGTTGGAAGCGACGGCTTTTTGGAATTGTTAGCATATGCACGCCAGCACAATTTAGGCGTACAGCAAGCCATTAAACAAATGCGCTCACCAGAAAATGTAGAAAACACTACTGAGAGTTTTAGAAAATTCTTACGGCCTTTAGGTCAGCTTGACTTCTTGCTGAAATTTTGGCAAACACAAAACGCAGGGCCAATTACAGAATGCATGTACAAATCGAACATGCCACTTGGAAGGCATGCCTGGACAGTGGGAGATTGCTATCTAAAGCCAAACATTGATGCATTTGCAAATAGCTTTGTAAAACCCACCCGCCCGCTGCCAGCGGGTGTTGTGGTTTGCACGTTTAGCCGCACTTTGAACCACCCTTGCAAAACGCTTGTTGTTGCAGGCATGGTGGACGGCTTTATGCCAAAGCGTGATGCGGTAGACGACGCATTTGACCTTGACCACCGAAACCGTGCTCTTGCACGCGACGCACGAGTGCTTCACGCTGTGGAGCGTACAGCGCAAAAGTGCATTGTGTACACAAACTTCGACCACGATGCGCTGGAAAACACTGCCGCCCTTCACATGCACACAACACGCATTTACCAAAAGGATGGCAGGAGAATGGCACGTGTGTCGGCTTCGGCACTTCTTAATGGCGAAAATAACAACACTTGTGAATAGAAAGGTTTTTTAACGCATGGAAAAGATAGAAGTTTTTGAACTTGACGACGATTTTGACCCACTGGAGGACGCCGACCTAGAACTTGAAACCGACGCTGAATACGCTGGTGGCATTGAATACCAAGTGCCCATTCCCGATGCCGACAAATCGGTAGTGCCTGAAGCTGTTGAGCTTCCAGCGCCTGAGCGCATTGAAAAACTTATAGCGGGAATTCCTGGGCAGAAGTTTCGCATTTTAAGTGCCATTCGTGTGTGTGATGGCCCAAAAACCCTGGAAGAAGCAGCAGAGCAACTTGAAAGCGAATACCCGCAAGGCACAAGTGTTTACGATGCAGTGCGCATTATTGAGCTGTTGCAAGAAGCAGGCGCGCTTACGTGTGTTGACGCCGACGGCAACGAGGTTGACCCAAAGGCCAAAGCAGAACAGGATGCTGCTGAAGCTGAAAACGCAAGCAACGCTAAGGCAAACAAAGGCGCTGCCAGCATAAATGAAGCTGAAATAACACCCGACGATGAGCGAGTGGATGCAATAGAGTTCGACGAGGCCAACTTGGAGTTCGACGAAGTTGAAAAGGAAACGCCGCTGTTCTATGTTGCAACTGAGGCTGGCAAAAATGCAGTCGAGGAAATGTGGAGCGCAAACGCTGCGTTTAAAGTTGTTCAAGCAGAAACAAACTACCTTGGCGTTTGGAAAAAAGTTCTAAACCTTTGCGCCAAAGAAGGCGGCGCAACGAAAAAAGAAATTGCCGATGCTGTGGACGGCCTGCCAATTTTGCAAGAGCCAAGGCGTTGGTGCCAGTACTTCTTGGAAAAGCTAAAAAACGTTAACGCCCTTGAATTTAAGGACGCATGGCAAATTACAAGCATAGGCAAGCAACTTTTGAATGACAGCATATTTGAAGGTGTTGAAGAGCCTGAAATTGAAAGCGAAAGCAGCTCAGAAGGAAACAAAGCCGCACAAGCAAAAAGTGCGCAAGCTTAAGGAAATTAAGGGGGATGTTATGGCAGGCAAACAGGTAACAATAACAGACATCTTGCAAAACCGTGTGAACATGTACAGCTTCATTTCACGGTTGTTCATAAAAGAGGTTGACCAGGAATTTTTGGACAAGCTAAACAGCATGAAGTTCCCGAAGAACACGCAAAACGCAAACGTTGACGCAGGCTATGAGCTTATTCGCACGTTTTTGAACACGGCGGATGTTAACGTGCTAAACGTGCTTGCAGTTGACTATGTGCACGCATTCATTGGCAGCGGGGTTTCGGGCTATTCGGCGGCTTACCCCTACGAATCGGTCTACACAAGCCCAAAGCGCCTGATGATGCAAGAGGCGCGCGATGAGATGCTAGCACTTTACAAAGCAGCTGGCCTTGCGAAGAAGGATTCGTGGAAAGAAGGCGAAGACCACATTGCGCTCGAGCTTGAGTACATGGCCATTCTGGCACAGCGCAGCGTTGACGAATACGAAAAAGGCGACGAAGATGCTGCCATTACCCTGCTTGTTCAGCAGCGCAACTTCTTGGAAGACCACTTGTTTGCGTGGTACCCCATGATGGAGGCCGACATCCAAAAGTTTGCGAAAACAAACTTCTACAAAGGCACAGGCAAGCTTGCGTTGGGCTTTTTGGAATGCGACAAAGAACTGCTCGACGACATTTTAAGCGATGTTGACTTTGAAGACGAAAGTGCTGCTGCACGCCAAAAGGCAAAAGAAGAAGCGGATGCAAAAGCTAAAGAACAAGAGCAAGAAAAGGAAAGCAAAGCCAAAGAAGCTGAAGAAAGCGAGGCGCAAAATGACGCAGAATAATACACAAGCTGAAGGCGAAGCGGCAAGCAAAGCTAAAGCGCCAGCGTTTAGCCGCCGTGATGTTATATGCACAGCAGCAGGCACAGCTGCACTGCTTGCAGTGGGGGCTGTGAAGTTTGCACCAAACCAGGCACTTGTTCGCCCGCCAGGGGCACAAGACGAAGTGCAGCTAATTTCTGCATGCACACGCTGCCAAAAGTGCTTGGAAGCATGCCCTAAAGGCGTAATTTCAATTTCGCATGTGGAAGACGGCTTGCTTTCTGCACGCACTCCAAAGCTTTCGTTTAAATCAAACTGGTGCAACTTCTGCGAAGATGTTGACGGGGGACCTCGTTGTGAAGCTGTTTGCCCGACAGGTGCAATAGCTAAAGTCTCAAGCAAACAAGTAAACATTGGCATGGCAAAGCTAACGAAAGATTGGTGCTTGGCATACCGTGGCGAGGGCTGCAGAAGCTGTGTGGATGCATGCCCATACAACGCCCTTGAACTTGACAGTTCAAACACCCCGCATGTAATCGAGAACAAATGCAACGGCTGCGGGGCATGCGAGAGTGCCTGCATCTCCCTTACCGCCGGCAGCTTGTCTGGCACGTGGAATTCAAGCTCGCCCACAGAGCGTGCAATAACCGTCAAACCCCTAAACAGCTAAAAGGAAGGTTGCATCATGAAAAACAAAAACACTGCACGCCTGCGCTTCATAGTAATGCTTGTTGTTTTGGCAATTGTTGCCGTGGGCTACTTCACAGCATTTGGAATTGGCAACGTTTGCTCCATTGGCATAGGCTCCATTACACTTGTGTGCCCGCTTGGTGGGCTTTTGGCAATGATAGCAAGCAAAACAGCAATACCTATGGCAATAATAAGCATTGTTGCCGTGTTTATAATTTGCGCTGTTTTAGGCAAAGTTTTCTGCAGCTGGGTTTGCCCCGTGCATTTTTTGTCGAAGCTAAAGCCAAAAAAGAAAGATAAAAATGCGGAAGCAAAAGCCAGCGCAGATGATGCTAAAGGCGCAAAAAATGCAGGTGCAAATGCTGCAGCACCTTTGAGCAAAAGCGAAAAGCAGCTGCTGGCAAAGAAAGGCTGTGGGCTGTGCAAGCACCCATGCGGCAAAACAAAAGGCATAAAACTTGACAGCCGCCACGGCATTTTAGCTGCAGCTTTGGTGTCCACCGGCATTTTTGGCTTCCCAGTGTTTTGCCTTGTATGCCCAGTGGGGCTTACGTTTATAAGCGTCATGCTAATCATGCGCCTGTTTGCATTTGGCGAATCCACTTGGACAATAGTGCTGTTTGCTGCAATCATTTTGGTTGAGGTAATTTTCTTGCCACGCTGGTGCAAAAAGTTTTGCCCGCTTGGTGCGCTGCTTTCGCTGTTCAGTGCTGCAAACAAAACATTCGTGCCTAAAATTGACACTTCAAAGTGCCTAAACACCACCGCGAACACCGAATGCAACCGCTGTGTTGCCGCATGCCCCGAAGGCATAAACTTGCACAACATTGCAGCGGGTGAGACCACGCTAAACGACTGCAGCAAGTGCAAAGCTTGCAGCGATGTGTGCCCTGCAGGTGCAATTGCATTTAACTTTATGCCAAACAAAAACACTGGCGGCAAACTTGAACTTGCACCAAACGAGGGCGCAAGCACGCCTGCAAAAGAAGTTGCAGCCAAAAAATAACAACTAGGGTTTTTAAGGGGTTCAACAATGGCATTTATTGACAGCTTGCTTTCAATGTTTGAGGGCATGGTGCCCGAAAACATTTCCGTGCACGAACAGCGTTGCGTTTGCATTCGCAACAGAAATGCGAAGTGCTTAAAGTGCATTGACGTTTGTACAACAGGTGCAATTTCATATTCTGGTGCCAACAAGCTTGAGGTGTTCCCCGAAAAATGCATTGGCTGCGGCACGTGCGCAAATGCCTGCCCAACGGGTGCGCTTGAAGTGGCAGGCTTAAGCGACACTGAACTAACGCAGCTTGTAAAGCAAAGCATTCGTGCCACCGCTGGCCACCCTGTTATCGCTTGCCAGGCTGCACTTGACAGCGCAAAAGCGCAGGCTGAAAGCAAAGCGCCAGCCAAAAAGCACTTGTTTGGCAAAAGGAACGAGCAACCCCGCCTAGACGAAAACGCCATGTGCGTCGTGCCGTGCTTGGGCAGAATTGATGAGAGCATGGTAATTGGCCTTGGTGCATACAAGTGCTTCGATGCCACATTTGTGTGCAACAACTGCGAGGCGTGCGAGCACGCAAAAGGTGGCAGCTTTGTGCGCAAGGTTATTGAAGATGGCACACGCATGCTTCGTGCATTTGACTGCAAACTGCCAGTTGAAATTACAGAAACGTTCCCAAAACAAGTGTGGCTTGAGCCTGGGCAAGCACCATACAACCCAGCAAACCGCGACGCTAAGGGCACAAGCAGGCGTGAAGCATTTAAAAGCGCTGGCAGCGCAGGGGCTAGCCTTGCACGTGAAGGCATTGACAGTGCGCTTGGTGTTGAAAAGCCAAAGCCTGTGCCTGTGGCGTACCAAAAAGTCGACGAAAAAACAGGCACGCTTTCGCACTTTGTACCAACAAGGCGCACACGCATGTACAACTACTTAAAGCACATTGGAAACCCCGTGGCAGATGAAGTTAAAACACGTGTCGTGGGCAAAATTCACATAGACAAAAACGCCTGCACAGCGTGCAGAATGTGCGCTGTGTTTTGCCCAACTGGTGCCATATTCAAAGTGGATGAGCCAGGGCTTTTTGGCATATTCCACCGCCCTGCCGCTTGCATGCAGTGCAGGCTGTGCGAAAGCTTGTGCAACACAGGTGCCATAACAGTTGAAAGTACAATTCCAATAAAACAGTTCATGGGCAAAAAAGGCGTGCTCTACGAAATGGAAAAGCCCAAGTGGGAGCCGAACAAGCCAGATTCCATGTTTAACAAAATTCACAGTGTAATTGGCGAAGACTTGCAAATGCATGCATTCTAGCGTCTGTGCCTGCCCCAACGCTCGCAACACACCCACACGCACGCTTTGGCATTTGGGGTGCATACAAACACAGGCATACACCAGCGTTTCTGCTTGCGCTAAAATACAAAGCAATTCAAACGCTTAACAAAACTGCGAAAGGCTGTGCATGATTTACTACTCGCTGCCCGATTTCACAAGTGCTCTTGGGCTTAACTTATTTTTCGCAAGGCTTGCAATGTTTAAGCCTAATCTCATGCGCCCAGGCGTGAAAATCCAAAGCATCTATGGCTGCTTTCCTGCGTGCAACTTAAACGGTGGGCGTGCGGTGGTAAATGCGCCTTTCACACGTGAAAAAATTAAGTGGACGTTTGATGTGTTACGTGAATACAACTTAATCCCGCGCCTTACGCTAACAAACATGCTTGCCACCGCAGATGACTTAGAAGAACCCTACACTCAGGCAATTTTAGAAGAGGCTGCCAAGGCGCATGCTCAAGCAATTGTTTACTCAGCAGAAGTTGGCGCAGAAATTAAGAAGCGCTACGGCTTGCCGCTAATCCTTTCAACAACGCACGAAATTACAACTGCAAGTGCGCTAAACGATGCGCTGGGTCAGTTTGACTTTGTTGTGCTCAATTACAACTTTGGCAAAGATGAAGAGTTTCTCTCGCAGGTGCAAAGCCCCCAAAAGCTTGAAATTATGGTCAACGAATACTGCCAGCCTGCATGCCCCAAACGCCAAGCGCATTACATGCACAACAGCAAAAACCAGCGTGCGGGCAAGCTTGAAAAGTTCAAATGCCCTGCAAACAAGCCCAGTTTCTTCTCACACCCAGAAAACCACCCAATTTTGTTTACCGCAGCCGACGTGCAAAACACCGCTGAAAAATTTGGAGTTAAGTACTTTAAAATTGTAGGGCGTGGCACTTCATTTGAAGCAAACCTTGAAGCACTTACGTATTACCTGGTCAAACCCGCATTCCACA